>CAYUOT010000001.1:0-48448 GCA_964446475.1 uncultured Candidatus Saccharibacteria bacterium
CTTATCCACGCCGCCAGCGTTCATCCTGAGCTAGGATCAAACTCTACTAAAAAATAGAACGGAACAAAATAAAAAATACTTTATTCCAAACTGGTTGCTCGCAAAAATGCGAGCTAAAAACTTGCTTGATTAATATGATACAAAACTATTTAAATTTCAAAGAAATTAAAACAGTCAGAAACTAATCAGACTGTAGAAACTATTATATACATCTAGAAAAATAAGTCAATACCCTAAACGACTTTTTTAGATAAATAAAAAACCCTTATAAAATAGCTATTTATAAGGGTTAAAAGGAATAATTATTGCTTTATTTTCTATTTTTCTTTTTTGGGATTTACTATCTTCTTTAATTTTAGAAAATCTTTGATAATATTCTTCACTGGGATTATCATTTTCTAATTCTTCAAAAGATATATCATCTAAATTACTATAATCTTCTGAATCTATTATTTCTTCTCTTTTTAAAATTTCTTTTTCTGATAATTTTTCAAGAATAGAATAATAAGAACCAATGTCTTCTTCTTTTAATTTTTCAAGATATTCTTGAGTTTTTTTATCTCCTAAGTCACAATTATCTATATTAAAAACAAAATCATCAATACTATTTTCTGACTCTTCTTGTTTTGATTTTTTAAAAAATATTTCTCTATTAAAATTCATTTTTTAATTATACTACAAATAAGAGTTTACAAAAAACTTTTTTTCTGTAATAATCTTATAGTAATATTTTATATTTCATAATATATTGTTTTAGTAAACTAAATGCTCTGTTGGCTGTTTTGGTAGAGCTAAAGCTAGTATACAGTAATAAATTAAATTTTTTAAAAAATAAATATGCCCTGTTAGCTCAGTTGGTAGAGCAGCTCCCTCTTAAGGAGATGGTCGTAGGTTCGACTCCTACACGGGGCACAAAATTGTGAGCCCAAAAAGAGTGCACTTCTGCACTCTTTTTCGCTTTTGTGAGGCGGAGCGATAATTTTGTCAGCAGACAAAATCGCGAGCCAGGGTCGTGAAATTTTTCTTTTAACAAAAAGAAAAATATTCCTGACCAAATTAACATCTTTTATAGATAAAAGAAACAAATTTTCAACAGAAAATTATGCGTGACCAAAAGCGTGAATTTAAAAAGAGTGCATTTCTGCACTCTTTTTCGCTTTTATAAAAACTATACAACTTTAAAAATAGAAATTATTCCTTCTTCTTCAGAAGTAAAACTATTCAGTGGCTGATTATCTAAAAAAAGGTTCTTCATTCTTACTTACACAATTAAAAGCGACCCATAAATAATACTTTTCTACAATTGTAAATTTTAAAAAATTAAACTTAACTAAAGATTACAACTTCTAAAAAATAAATCAAATAAAAAATCTGGGGGGGTTATCACTCCAGATTTTTTATTTCCTCAACATTTTTACAAATCCATCGATAAGTTTTTTTATAGACTCATCATCATAAAGAGAAAGAGCAAAAACTTTTTTATTTAATTTCTCAAAATCATTTTTTATTTTTTCTAATTTTTTCTGCTCTGTCTTTTTGCTTAAATCAAGCATATCTGTTTTAGTGAGAACAATAACTTCATTTTTTTCAATTAATGATTTATCATAATTCTCTAATTCTTTACGAATCTGTTTGTAAACTTTCATAGAGTTTTCATTCTCAAGAGATACTAAATGTACTAGCATTCGAGTTCTTTTAATATGACGTAAGAATTTTATGCCGAGACCCTTACCTTCTGATGCTCCTTCTATAAGTCCAGGAATATCGGCAATAGTGAAACCAAAGAAATCTCCAAGATTTGGATCAAGGGTTGTGAATTGATAACTTCCAATCTTAGCAGAAGCATTTGTTATCGCATTTAGTAAAGATGACTTCCCTGCATTAGGAAGACCAACAAGACCCACATCAGCAAAAAGTTGTAACTCAATTTTAAAATTTCCTTCTTCTCCATCTTTACCTTTTGTTGCTTTTGTTGGAGTTGTATTTGTAGAAGTTTTAAAATTTTCATTTCCATAACCACCAAGACCACCTTTCAATAAAAGTTCTTTTTGCCCAGCAAAATCAAGAGAAATAAAATTTCCACTTTCAATATTTGTTATAACTGAACCTACAGGAAATTCAATAATTAGATCTTTTCCATCTTTACCTTTTTTACTTCTACCTTCTCCATCATTACCCCTGTCTGCTTGCCATTCTTTTTTATGTTTGTATTTAGACAACAGATGAATATCAGAAACAGCCAAAGCATAAATATCGCCACCACGACCACCATCTCCACCGTTTGGACCACCTTTGTCTATGAACTTCTCCCGGCGCCATCGAACAACCCCGTCTCCACCGTGACCTGCTTTCGCATAAAATTTTATTTCATCAATAAACATATAATTATGATCTGTGTTTGTATTTTCTAGCAATTATAACTTAACTTATTAATGCCTTTTCTGCAAGTTTTAATGCTCCTTCTTTCGTTTTTGTTTCACAAAGGAATCCACTATTATGACAAAATTCAATATCATCTATACCCGAAATTACTGCTAATTTTTCTTTATTTAATTCTCCTCTCCAGCTTTTAGGAAAAGGTTTTCGACTTTCTATTGTTTCTTCGTTTTTTCTAATAGCTTCTATTTTCCAATTATCACTATTGTGTGATGGTAAAATAACATAAACAGGCTCTCTGTATTTTGAAAGAAAATTTTGATACAAATATCTAGGCAAATTTGTATTCAAAATAATAATTCTTTTATCTTCTGCTCCAAGAGAACTTTCTTCTATTATTTTTTCACCGTCAATATCATCTTTTGCAATTTTTATTTCTCTTTTTAATAAATAAACAGCCTTATCTACTTGTCTTTTAAAAATCAAATCAACATTTTTATTTTCTTCTAATTCTTTCCATGTTGGTTTTTCTGATAAAAATATTTTATTTACATCATAAGGATGAACCCCCTCAAAAATAATTTTGTAGATATCAACACCATTATCAATAGCATCTATTGGGCAAACCAATTTTCTGTCTATCCTCTCGGCAACTCTAGAATCTTCGCCACAAATTTTTTCACCGAATTTTTTCCAAACCAAACCAAAAGAAGCATAAGGGACGCCATTGCTCCTTGTCCCTGCCCCACCTTTTTGATGATGATCAAATTTATTCTGATCATCTTCACTTTCTCCTCCAACATCGTAAAGATAATCAGCTTCTTTAAACAACTCCTTGTCTCTAGTGCGAATTATTTTAATATTCCCTTCTTCTAATATAGAGATTACAGCAGTTGCAAAAATATCATCGGTGTGAAAATCTCCATCATGAGTAACAACTTTTTTCTTTTTTTTAAAAATAAACATAATATAAATCTAACAATGATCTTTTGTACTAAATAGCTCGACAATAAAAGCAATAATTTTTTCTAAAATAAAAAATCCTATAAAAAATAATAATAAGAAACCCAAAAAATTACGAACATCTCGACTTATCATTAAAGCTGTATAGCTAAAGAAATATCCCAAAGAAAGCATTACTGTTGTCCACACAAAAAAAGATAGAATTTCAGCTTTTATAAAAGTCTTAATACTAACCTTATTAAAACCAGCATAAATAACAGCAAACCAATAAATCCCTAAAATCAAAAACCTAGAAAGAAAAATAGATAAAAATGGTTTATTGATAAAGTTTGGAAAAAAATATTTTATCCTTCTTTCTGTTTGACAAACAATTTCTTGGTGTGAATGATTATTTCTTAAATAAGAACCAATACTGTAGCCTATAATCGATTTCAAAACACAACCTAAAAATATAGCTACAATAACCCAATAAATACTAAATGAATCCAAATGAGAAAATATTCCAGCAATTATAACAACAACTTCTCCTTCTATAAGTACACCCAGCATAACTATCAGATATGCAATATTGGCATGCGTTAAAGCAAAATGTTTTATAAAAGAAATAGAAAGCATAATTAATCAAGATGAAAAACTTTTGAAAGCAACCAGTTTAAAATAGAGACAACAAGAGCTCCGATAAAACCAGCATAGAAAGTCTCAACACTAAAACCATCAACAAACGAACCTAAAAACCAAAAAACGGCACCGTTTATAACTAAAGAAAATAAACCTAGTGTTAAAAGATTAATAGGTAGTGTTAAAATTTTAATTATTGGTTTGATAAACATATTAAATAAAGTTAAACATGCTCCAACAATCAGAACCGTCCATATTGGCTCAACTGAAATACCAGAAACAAAAGAAAGTTTTGTTGTTATCAAAACCGCCACAGACAAAACAATCCATCTTAAAATTATTTTCATATTATAAAAATTACACAAATAAATTTATGTAAAAAATTATTTTAATAATTCATCGACTACTTCTTTAACAATAGAACCATCTGCCTTACCCTTTAGATCTTTCATGAGTGTAGACATAAATAAACCTTTCTTTGTAGTATCGATTTCTCCCACCTCAGAAATTTTATTTTTTACGAATTCTTGCACCTCACTCTTTTCCATAAGCTTAGGAAGAAACTCTTGTAAAATAGTTAATTGACTCTGCTCTTCTTCAACCAAGTCCAATCTATCACCTTTTGTAAATTGCTCTATTGAATCTTTTCTTTGTTTTGCTAATCTCGTAATAACGATCAAGGCTTCTTCATCTGAAAGCATATCTTGTGGAGTTTTGCCTTTTACCAATAATTCATTCGTAAAAGCAGTGACTATTCCACGCATAACCTCCAAACGAAGCTTATCGCCTGATTTCATTGATTCTTTTATATTATCTTTTATTGTTTGATGTAACATAGTAATTATATTGTATCAAAAATATGATAGAATACCAATATGAAAAAAATTATATTTTTAGATACAGAGACTACGGGGAATGAACCAAAAAAAGATTTCCTTTGTCAGTTGGCTTATAAAACAAACGATGAAACTTTTTGCGAACTATACAAACCCCCTGTCCAAATTCCACCTGAAGCTAGTGCTATTACTCATATCTCAAACAAGATGGTGGCTGACAAAAACCTATTTAGTGAAAGCAAAGATTATCAAAAAATAAAAAACCTTCTTGAGGATAGTAATTCTGTCATGGTTGCTCATAACAACAAATTTGATTTTGAAATAATAAAAAAAGAAGGGATAACTCCTGCTAATACAATTTGTACCTTACGAGTTGCAAGATATTTAGACAAAAATAATATAATTCCTCAATACAAGCTTCAGTTTTTGCGATACTATCTAGACATTGATATAGAAGGAGCCCAAGCACACGATGCTCTTGGCGATGTTCTTGTGCTCGAAAAATTATTTGAAAGGTTACTTACTAAAACAAAAGAAGAATACAATTTAAATGATGACGAAGCACTAGAAAAGATGATAGAAATTTCTTCCAAGCCTTCACTTATGAGTATGTTTAATTTCGGTAAATATAACGGAAAGACAGTGCAAGAAGTTACCAACATTGACCGCGGATATCTCGAATGGATGCTCACCCAAAAAGAACAAAATGCAGAAAACGAAGAAGATTGGATATATACTCTTAAATATTATTTAGGAAAACTGATATAAAATAAAAAAACCGCGTTTAAATAAACGCGGTTTTGTTTTTTTTATGAATAAATAATTAAGCAACTTCGAGTTCTTCTTGAAAAACTTCCTCAGCCTCTCCTCTAAAAACTTTTGCTTGAGCTTCAAACATTGAAGCATAGACTCCACCCCTTCGAACAAGATCTGAGTGATTACCTATTTCTATAACGCCACCATTCTCAAGAACTATAATATTATCGAGGTTTTGAGTGGTGTTAAATCTATGAGTAATCACAATCAAAGTCTTATCTCTGGAAGCTTTTGTCATTTGATCAAAAATATAAGATTCTGAAACAGCATCAATCGCTGCGGTAGGTTCATCCAATATAGCAACTAATCCATCACGATAAATAACTCTTGATAAAGCAAGTTTTTGGTTCTGCCCCTTAGAGAGTTCTACTCCTCCCTCAAAGTCACGACCAAGCTGTTGTTTGTATCTATTATCAAATTCATTGATAAACTCTTCTGAACCCGTAAGCACTGCTGACTCTATTATAGAATCCTCATTTAAAGCACCCTCTGGTCTTCCCATTGCTATTGACTCTTCAATTGTAAAATTATAAGGAACATAGTCTTGCATTAATATTGCAAGATATGAATTCCACTCATTTGGGTCAATATCTCTTAGATCTACTCCGTTTACAAGAATCACTCCTTCTGTGGGGTCATATATGCGAGCAAGTAGTTTTACCAAGGTAGTCTTTCCTGCACCATTCTTACCGACGAATGCAACTTTTTCACCACTTTTAATTACAAAGTTAATGTTTTTAAGTATATACTTATCTCTACCTTCATATTTAAAACTAACATTCCTAAATTCTATTTTAGGAGAAGTTTCTAGTTTTAAAGAAATAGTATTTTCTTTTAACTTAATAAATGGTTTTGTATCAAGAACTTCAAAAATTTCATTGACATACAAATTCCTCTCAAAAGATTTTGACACATCTGAAAGAATAGAATTTATAGATCCAACAAGTTGCCCTAAGACACTCATAAGAAAAACCATAGCTCCTACAGACTGTTCACCACTAGAAACCTTCATAACAATAAGATAAAATCCTATTCCTACACCAAGCGCTCCTATGATACTTGCAAAAGCAGAATACAGTAAATTCTTTTTATCTGCCTTAAGCTGATCCCTTCTAAACGAAGAGAAAGCATCTCTTGCTATATCCAAAAGCCTACTTGATGACTGAAGAAGTTTAGTTTGAATAATACCAGTTCTCCCTGTTATATGACTACGAACATGTTGATATTTTTTCTGTCTATCAGTATTTTCAGACCAGATAGTCCACATCTCTGCTCCATATTTCAAATTCACAAGGAATGAAGGTATTGCTGTAATTATAATAACTAAATAAATAGTTAAAGATAATTTTGTAGCAATAAAAGAAGTGAGGAGAAATGTTGCAATGTTACCAAGCGTTCTAATCTGTAATTCAGTAAGTTCCACTATAGGCCAAATATTTCTACGAAAGGCCCTAGTTAAAAGATTTTGGAATTCTGGATTTTCATAATGACCCAAATCAATCTCAGTTCTTTTTTTCATAACAAGAATTTCGAGACCCTGTTCATTATCTATCCACCAAATCTTATTTACATAAGCCTGAACCGCAGAAAAAACTTTCGTTGCAGACCAAACCAGTGCGTACATAACAACTAAACTTAAGGCCAACATTTCGCCACTGCTAATAGAATTAACAGCTGAGTCAACTATTTGCCCCATTACTTTTGACTGAAAAACTGGCAAAAGCATAGTTGCAACAGTTAGGACAACAAGAGAAACTGTTGTCCAATTAGAAAACTTGAAACTTAGCCCGAGCGAGCGAACAGAGTTTCTTAAAAAATTTTTTTTCTTTTTTCTCATATTCTTAATAATTATTTATTTTCAAAGAATTTAATTATATTACTCATTTTATATTATACACTATTTTTATAAAAAGTCAATAGAAATAAGACTTATTTAATAAGAATTTTTTATGTTAAAATTAGCCTATGCAAACTTTAATTATTATACTTTTGGTTATTATTATAATTGGTCTTATTGTGATACTTTATTTCTCTTTTAATAAAAATCTTAAAAATGGAAATGGAGAAGCAAACCAATTACTTTTATCACAAATAAATGAACTCTCTAGAACTATCGACAACAAACTTGGAGAATCCCAAAAAGAAGTAAATGAAACGATAAGACACCAAACAAACCAATCTCAAAATATTATACGAGATATTACAGAGAGACTAACAAGGCTTGATGAACAAAATAAACAAGTTATATCTTTTGCTGACCAATTACAAAACCTACAAGACATACTAAAGAACCCGAAGCAACGAGGAATCTTAGGAGAGTACTATCTGGAAACACTTTTAAAAAATGTTATGCCTCCTGGTTCATACCAAATGCAATATTCTTTTCCTGATGGAAATATTGTTGATGCTGTAGTTTTTGTAAAAGATAAAATTATTCCCATTGATTCCAAATTTTCACTAGAAAACTATAATCGTATAGTCGAAACAAATGACAATCAAGAAAAAGAAAGATTAGAGAAAGTTTTTGTAAATGATTTAAAAAATAGAATAGTTGAAACCTCCAAATATATTCAACCAAAAGAAAATACAATGGATTTTGCTTTTATGTTTATTCCACACGAAGCAATTTATTATGATTTACTTATCAATAAGATTGGGGCGATAAACGAAGACACCGAAAACCTTATTCAGAGAGCTGCAAGTAAACACAAAGTGATTATCGTTTCCCCTACTTCATTCCTTGCATATCTTCAAACAGTACTTCAAGGATTAAAAGCAATGCAAATAGAAGAGAGTGCAAAAGATATCGTAAAAAGAGTTGGAGAATTAGGAAGCCATTTAAAATCTTATGAAGAATTTCATTCAAAATTAGGAAACGCTCTGTCTACTACAATAAACCATTTTAATAAATCAAACAATGAATTCAAAAAAATAGATAAAGACATCATGAGAATAACCGGAGAAACTATTGAAATAGAAAAACTAACACTAGAGAAACCTCAAGAAGAATAAAAATAAAAAGACTAGCATTAAACACTAGTCTTTTTATTTATCTAAATCAAAAATTTCATCAATACGAACCTGCTTAACAAAATCTGGTGTATGAGATATCAAAATCATTGCCCCCTTGTAATCACTTAAGGCCTTGGCTATAACAGGTAAGTGGCGGAAATTTATATGATTGGTTGGCTCGTCGAGTATTAAAAGTCCTGGTTTTGTAAGCACAAGTTTTGCAAAAGAAACAAGCCCTTTTTGCCCTTCTGAAAGATTCCCTATTCTCGTATGAACCATATCTCCAGTAATTAGAAAACTAGCAGCAGTAGCTCTTATTTTTTGCTCATCTACCTTACCCTCTACTTTTCTGCAAGTGTCAGAAAGAGAATCATAAACAGTATCATTGAAATCGAGAGTAGAAAAATCTTGACGGTAATATCCTATTCTCACACCATCACCGATAGATACACCCTCTAGTGAACCATTGAAAATTGATTCGAGTAAAGTACTCTTCCCTATTCCGTTTGGACCAGAAAGCAACAAATGTTTGTTTTTTCTAAGCTTAATATTTGCTTTTATATTTTTAACCTTATGGTTTTTATAAATAGGAACAGAATTAAATACCACAATATCCCCAATCTGTTCTTCTTGAAATGGAATAGTAAAATTTTTAATTGTTTTATCCTCTTTTCTAACATCAACCTTTTCCTCTTCTAATTCTTCCGCCAAATCTCTCATCTTTTTTGCTACTGCACGAAGACCTCCTCCCTTCATAGCAAAAACATTTGCCTGATATTTCTTTGCCTCTATTTCTTTTTCTAAAAGTGCATTTTTTCTATTTTCTCTTTCCATTCTTGCTGTTATTTGATCCCTAACATCAGTATAGTTACCAACATATTGTTCAACTTTTCTTGTATATACATCCAAATAAAGAACTGCGTCTGTGAATTTATTTAAAAATTCGGCATCATGAGAAATAACAATCACAGTCTTTTTATACCTTACAAGAAAATCAGTAAGATGAGAGATACCCTCTTTGTCTAGATTGTTTGTAGGTTCATCCAAAAGTAAAATATCTGGATTTTGAATAAGTGCTGAAGCAAGCAAAAGACGAGCTTGTTGCCCTCCAGAAAAAGAATTAATTTTTCTTTCATGAACATTTTCATGACCCTTCAAATTAACAATTTCAAGAACTTCATCTATTCTAGGGTCAATATCATAAATTTTTTCTTTAAAACATTTTTGAAAAAATTCTCTAACAGTAAGATCTAATTCGTCTCTTGGTATAACCTGTCTCGATGTAGCTATTGTTGTTTTTTGTGCTAAATGTATTTTCCCGTCTTCTGGTTCTAGTGTGCCATTTATTAAATAAAAAATTGTACTTTTCCCAGCACCATTTTGCCCCATTATAGTAATCTTCATATGGCGACGAATAGAAAAATCAACCGAATCCAAAATCGGCTTATTGTGTCCATATTCAAAACTAACCTTTTCAAATCTTATTACAACTTCTCCGTGTGCCATATAGAAACATACTCTACATTATTTTTTAAAAAACACAAAGAGAAATAAAAAAATCAGACAATATTATTGTCTGATTTTTAGATATATTTATTATTTTTCTTCTACAACCTCAGCTTCTTGTATATTATCATCAATAATATCTTCTTTGTTTGTATTTAATTTAAAATTATAGAAATCTCTGTAAAGCATTACCATTACAAGCATTCCAATCGGATAAGTTATAAATATTCCTACAAAAACAAAAGCTAAACCTAGGAGAACAAAAAGACCAACAAGAAAACTTAACCAAAATAATTTCCATCCAAAACCTTTTGTCATTTCCCAAGAATTTTTTATTGCATCAGAATATTTTTGTTTTTTATCTACAAGTAAGTAACTAGTAAACATCAATCTTCCCATCAAATAAAGCCCAGGAATAATTAAAAATATTAACCCTAAAAATATAACAAGCCCCATTAATATTGTCGCCCCCAAAAGATTGAGAAATGTCTCCATTTTTGGAATAGAACTATCAGAAAAAGGCTTAAATTTTGTTTTATTTTTAACAACATCGAGAAGATTGAAAATCCAAATATAAGAGATAAAAATTGTTGCCAAAAATACAAAGATTTTTAAAACGAAATTACCATCCTGACTAATAGAAGATAAAACAATTGTTAAAAGAGTCATCAGTAAAAACATCCAAAGATTTTCTTTGTATATCACCCAAGATTCTTTTATCTTATCGCAAACCTTAAATGTAAAACTTTTATTCATAAAAATATAAATTAAATTAATAAAATTATTTGACCATTCTTAATATCAATCTTGTAAAAGGATTAATAAATATTATAAAAATAATAGCAATTATGAGATTAAAAACCAAATGAGAAACTGATACTTGCCCAGAAAGTTCTATTGGTATTTTTAAAATCGTCTTCGAAAAAATATCAATAAAAGGTATAAAAATAAGAACACCCAAGAAATTAAACATAAAATGAGCCATAGCAACTCTTTTCCCCTTTTTACCTGTAACAACAGAAGCCAAAAGTGCAGTTGTTGTTGTTCCAATATTTGAACCCAATATTATCCCAAAAGCTTGTCCAAAAGAAAGAAGCCCTCCAGAGACAAAAATAATAACAATACTAGAAACAACCAAACTAGACTGCAAAACAGTAGAAGCAATTAAACCAAAAATTATTGCAACAAAAATATTGGAGGTTTTTGAAATAAGAGAAATAAAAATTTCACTTTCTTTAAAATATCCTGCTAAAACAGAAATAATAAATAGACAAGAGAAAACTAAACCAAAATAGAAAATAGATTTTCCTAGATGTTGGTATTTATTATATTTACTTTTAACATTCATCAACAAAAAACCTAAAATTAAAATATATGGAGCTAAATTTAATATTTTAAAAGCAACAAGCTGGGTGGTAATAGTTGTACCAATATTTGAACCAATAATAACACCAACACTGTTCGCAAAAGGAAGAACTCCAGCATCAACCAAAGAAACTAACATAACAGAAACAGCAGTACTGGATTGTAATATAGAAGTCACCCCTGCCCCAACAGCAACAGATTTAAATCTATTATTTGTAAATCTTTCTATTAATCCTTTAAATTTATCTCCAGCAAGTGCTTCAACTTGAGAACTAAATTTTTTCATAGCAAAAAGAAAAACAAATATAACCGCTATGAGAGATACGATAACTGCAAATGTTGATTGTTCCATAATGATTATTATATCATTAAAAAATATAATATTTATTTACTTTTTTAAATAAATATGTTATAATTTAAAAATGTTTAAAAAACATGCCGTGAAATTTCGTGTTATTTTCAATGACGCGCATGCCAATTTCCCTAAGAATAATCAAATTCCTCAAGGTGGAGTTTCTAGTTTTGCGTCTAAATTTTCAAAATACTTCAAAAATCAAAAAGATATAGAGTTAATTTCTCTCCTTTTTTCTCATAATAATGAAAATAAAAAAATATTTATGAGAAAAAATACTTTTGATAGAAATTATTATGAGCTTGTTTACCCTAGAGAAAAACTTTTAAATAGCTACAAAATCAAGACTACTAAAAAAGAATATATTCAATTTCTAGAACCTTGGATAAAGGAAACAGAAAATATTCTTTTGGATTCCAATGCAAACTTAGTATTTCTAAATGGATTTGGCTTAACAAATTGGATAATGATGGAAGCTGCAAACAGACTAAAAATCCCCTCTATTATTCAACATGCTGGTTTGTGGAAAAAAGAAATAACAACATCAAATGGATACTTCTCCCCTTCTATTTCAAAAATATTTTCTGAATTTGAAAAAGAAACTCACACAAAAACATCTTGTCAGATATTTTTAAATGAGTTTAGTAAAAAAGAATTTTTTGATATACATAAAATAAAAAAACCAATATTTAACAAGACTAGAATAATACCGCTACCAATAGAAATAAAAAATTACAAAAAAATAAAAATTGAAGATAATATAAATATAGGAATAGTTGCCAGATGGGATAGAATTAAAAACCATGGAGCAGTTTATAGACTAGCTAAATATATAGAAAAAAATAAAATAAATTCTAAAATAAATATTGTTGTTAAGATAAATAATGAAAATGATTTTATTAAAAAATACAGAAAGAGCGTCAATATAATAGAACCAATGAACCCAGACAAGCTAAAAGGTTTTTATGATAAACAAAATATAATAATAATCCCCTCAAGATTTGATGTTTCTCCAACAGTACTGATGGAAGCAATGCTTAGAGGAAAACCTGTTCTCGTATCAAACAAAGTTGGATGGGTTTCTGATTTTGAAAAATTTAATCTAAATAATTTAATTTTTGATTACAAAGATAGTGGTAAAAAAATATACGAAAAAATAGAAAAATTAATCAGCAATAAAAAACAATATCAGAAAAATTTTGAAAAATTCCAAAATAAAATAATCAAAGAGCATAGCGAAGAAAAAGTATTTTCAAAGTATTATCAATTATTCAAAGAAACAACAAAATGCCAAATCAAAACAAAAAATTAAAGATTGCTCAAATAGCCCCAGCAGGAACTCCTGTTTCTGCTAAGCAAAACAAAGCTATATATTCACATATAGCACACCTTGTTGATGGGTTTTCTGACAGAAGACAAGATGTCACACTATTTGGAAATAAAAATTCTGAAGTAAAAGGTAAAATATCAAGCCCCAAATTAGATGAAAATATAGATTACGAAGAAAATAAAAATGCTTTATCTAGATATGAACAATGGGCGCTACTTTCTGATTGCTTTCTATCCGCCAAAGAAAAAAAGTTTGACATAATACACAGCCATCTAACAATAATGACAGGGTTTTTCTCTCGAATAATAAAAAAGACACCAACACTTATTTCTATACACTCCCCTATAGAAGAATGGATGAAGCCAATACTTCTAAAACACAAAGATGAAAAATATATTTCATTTTCTCTAGCTCAAAGAAAACAACTTCCAGAACTTAATTGGTACGCAAATATTTACCATGGAGTTGATACCAATCTTTTTTCTTTTGAAGAAAATCCAGAAGATTATTTTCTTTTTATAGGTAGAATAACAAAAGATAAAGGAGCTCATGTTGCAATAAATGTTTGCAAAGAAACAGGAGTAAATCTAAGAATTGCAGGAAGAAGCTATAGCACAGAAACTTATTGGCATGAAATGATAGAACCACACATAAATGGAACCAGTATTAGATATTTTGGAGAAGTCTCTCTAGAAGAAAAAATACCATTAATTCAAAAAGCAAAAGCTGTAATCTTCCCAACTTTTTACCAAGAAGCATTTGGATATGTATTAATAGAGGCAATGTCATGCGGAACTCCAGCAATAGCATTCAATAATGGGTCTGTCCCAGAAATAGTAAAAGATGGAATTACAGGATTTGTTGTAGAAAATGAAGAACAAATGATAGAAGCTATCAAAAAAATAGATACAATAGATAGAAAAAAAGTTCGAAACAGAGCCGAACAATTTTTTAGTCTAAAGAAAATGGTTTCTCACTATGAAAATGTCTACAAAAGACTTATACAAGATTTAAAATTCAAAGGAGACAAAACTATAAAAAACAGCGAATAAATCGCTGTTTTTTATAACAAAAAATTATTTTTTAAAACCCTCCAATGCTTTCAAAATTTCCATTGGGATCATATAAACAACAGTATTACTTTGGTCCGAAGACATATCATTGATAGACTGCAAAGTTCTTAAATGAAGAGCCCCAGGAGTTTTCGCAAGCATTTCAGCTGCTTTTGATAAGTTTTCTGACGCAGCTAATTCTCCTTCTGAGTTAATTATAACGGCTCTCTTTTCTCTTTCTGCTTCTGCTTGTTTCCCTATTGTTCTTTCCAAATCTGGAGGCAAACTAACATCTTTTAATTCTACATTTTGAACTTTTAAACCCCATGCGTCCGTCTCTTTATCAACAATCTCCCTAATTCTATCCGCAATTTTATCTCTACTTGAAAGCAATTCATCGAGAGTAACCTCTCCAACAATATTTCTCATTGTCGTTTGAGCATACTGAGAAATTGCATACCTAAAATCTTCAACTTCGATAACAGCTTTTTCTGCTTCACTAACCTTATAATAAATAACAGCATTGACCCTAACAGAAACATTGTCTCTTGTTATTGCGTTCTGATCTGGAACATCGACAGCTTTTGTTCTAATATCAACCCTAGCAAAGCTTTGAAATATTGGCCAAACAATACTCCATCCCGGTTCAATTATTGAAGAAAATTTTCCAAGAGTAAATTTAACACCTCTTTCATATTGATTAATTTGACGAATACTTATCAAACAAATAAAAACAACCGCACCCAAGAAAAAATAAAACATATAAAATAAAAATTAGTTATTAATAAATTAATTATATCAAATAGTTGAAAAATAACCATTTTTATTGTATCCTTATATTGTTTTCTATTGGGAGATCGTCTAACGGTAGGACAGAGGCCTTTGAAGCCTTTAATCTAGGTTCGATTCCTAGTCTCCCAGCAAATTAGAAAACCCGCTTTCAAAGCGTGGTTTTCTTTTTGCTGGGAGAAGCGAGTAAACTGCTTTACTCGCGTCTAGAAATCGAAGACCTTGAGCTTGGATTTTGAAATGATAATTTCAAAATACGCGAAAGGTGTACTGAACCTGTAAGGTTCGATAAGTGTACTCACAGTCCTAGTCTCCCAGCCAATTACCATATTAATACATTGAAATATCATAAAAAAAGCCCCGTAATATTACGGGACTGTGAGCCATCTCTTTATGACAGTTTATTTTCTTTCCTTGGTAGATATTTAGAACTAGTCTTTGAACTCTACAGGTGTCTTTAGTCATCGAGTGTTGGCTGAGTTTTAAGGTATTAATTCGCAAACTTCTTTTTTAAATTTAAAGTTTCCGCTTGAATAAGGCATCCAGAAATTAGCGGCCTCTTTTTTCCAGAATCCAATAATGCCTTTATTTCATCAACTCCCCTAACTTGGTATCCCCCTAAATTCGGTTACCAATTTGGAAAGAATCCTGACCTTCAGGAATTGGATTTTCTGCTAAAGGAATTTCTACTCCAACCCATTGTTTACGAATTTCTTCAGGAGCAAAACTAGGGGGAACCCCTATAATCTTAATTTTAGTCATAAAATAAAGAATTTGTTTATACTAAGAATATTTTTTTCATGTTACCAAATATGGAAAATTTAATCAATGATACATATTAGCTCCCCATATATTACATCAAAATATGCTACAATAGTAAGAGAAAATTAATTATATAAAAATATGTCAAAACAATATTTAATAATAAATACAGGTAGTACTTCTAAGAAATACGCCTATTATGATAATAAGAAAAAAATATACAGTGCACATTTTGAAATTAGCAAAAACAGTATAATCCTTACAGAGAAGTTTAATAAAATAACTTCTAATAAAAATATAAAAAAAGACAAATATGCTTCTGCTATAAAATTAGTTATAGATTCTTTAATAAAAGAAAATATTATAAAAAATAAAAATAATATAGATGGAGTAGGTATTAGAATTGTTGCTCCAGGATTATACTTTTTATCTAATAAAAAAATTGATAAAAAATATTTAAAATTCGCAAATGAAGCTGTTAAAAAAGTCCCCTTGCATTTAGGTCCAGCCTTAAAAGAAATAGAAAATATTAAATTATTTTTAGGAGAAAAAATTCCAATTTTTGGAATATCTGATAGCTGTTTTCATTCAACAATACCAGAACATTCAAAACTTTATGCTATCCCTATAAAACATACTAAAAAGTTTGGTCTTTATATGTGCGGATACCATGGAATTTCAATTCAATCTGTGATAGATAGATCAAAAAAAATTCTTAAAGGCAAATTACCAAAGAAAATTATCGTATGTCATCTAGGAGGAGGAGGTAGTGTAACTGCTGTTTTAAATGGTAAAAGTATAGACACCTCTATGGGTTTCACCCCTTTAGAAGGTCTTGTTATGTCTACCAGGGTTGGAGATATTGATGCGGGTGTTGTAATACAATTATCAGAAAAACTAAAAAAAACAGGCAAAGACCTAGAGGACTATCTAAATAATAAATGTGGATTACTAGGCCTTTCAGGTAAAAGCGGGGATATGAGAGACTTATTAGAATTAGAAAAAAATGGTCACCTTGATTCTTCTACGGCAATAAAAGTTTATGTTAATAGAATAAAACAATATATAGGCAAAATGTCAGCTATGCTAGGTGGAGTTGATTTGCTTATTCTTGCTGGAACTATAGGAGAAAGATCCCCCATAACAAGAGAAAGAATTTGTGAAGGATTAGAATTTTTAGGAATTAAAATTGATAAAAAATTAAACAACAATTCAAGTGACACAGAATGCTCTATAAATAAAAAAGATTCAAAATCCAAAATACTTATAATCAAAACAGATGAAACAGAAGAAATGGCGAAAGAAACACTTAGACTTATTTTAAATGAAAATTAATAAAAAATATTATATAATAAACATATGCAAATAACACAAACAGAAAGACATTTTTTATTCACATTATTAGCTATAGTTTCTGTAGTCGCACTTTTAATTCTTTACCCATTTTTAACAGTATTTATATTATCAGCAGCTTTTGCTGTTGTTTTATATCCTATATATTTTTGGATTAGAAAACATATATATAAAGAGAAATCCTGGATTGCATCATTTCTAACAATTATTATTTTTCTTATAGGATTATGCATCCCCTTATTTTTAATAGGAACTGCTGTTTTCAATCAAACTCAAGATGCATATTATTCTATAGTAGCAAATGGAGGGGCTGATAGATTTATAGAAAAAGTTGATAGTTCAGTAAATAGAATTTTGCCTGATGGTTTTTCTTTTGACACAAGACTAAAAATAACTAATCTCATGGAGTCTTTCGCTGGGAACCTAGCTTCATTTTTTACCTCAACATTCAACACTGTAATAATGTTTACAATAATGATTTTGACATTATATTATATGCTAAAAGATGGAGAAAAATGGAGAAAAGGAATAATATCTCTTTTACCTCTTTCTGATACAAATGCTGAAGAAATAATAAATAATCTAAAGAGTTCAATAAATAGAGTATTAAAAGGATCTTTTATAATAGCGATAGCTCAAGGTATTCTAGCATGGGTTGGATATACAATATTTGGAGTACCACATGCGGCAATATGGGCAGTGGTTGCAGGGATTGCATCTTTTGTTCCAACATTAGGTACATCACTAGTTTCTATCCCCGCGGTTATATATCTTTTTATCTCTGGAATGCAACTTCAAGCAGTAGGACTCTTGGCATGGGCAGCTCTACTCATAAGCACAATAGATAACTTATTGAACCCTTATATAATATCTAAAGATACAGAAATACCATCATTATTTATATTATTTTCAATATTAGGAGGAATATCACTTATAGGGCCTATAGGAATATTAATAGGTCCATTAGTATTAAGCTTACTTTACAGCTTGGTCTCTATATACAAGAAAGAATTAAAAACCAAAATTAATGGAGAAGTATTAAACTAGGAAGATTTAAATTAAGAATTATTGCCTGCAATATATCCTGTAGTCCAACAAATCTGGAGACCAAAACCTCCAGATTTTCTATTTATATTCAACAAATCCCCTGTTACAAAAAGATTATCATACAGTTTAGATCTCATAGTCTTTGTATCTATTTCTGTTAAAGGCAATCCACCATCTACAACAACAGCTCTGTCATAGCCCATCAAATTTGTTACATGAATTGGTAAATTTTTAAAAAGTAAAATTATTTTCCTTCTTTCCTCTTTTGTAATGCTATGAACTTTCTTTTCTAAAACAAAATCAAAAAGTAATTCTAAAGATTTAGTCATTCCTTCGGGAGAAATTTCTTTTATAACATTTTTAAAAAATTTATTTTTATTCTCATCAAATATTTTAATAACTCTTTTTTCAAGAGAACCTATGTCTGTATCAGGATATGCATCAATAAAAGCTTCTACCTTTCCAGCTTGTAAAAGAGAGCCTACATAGCTTGCACTATTTAAAATAAGTGGACCAGATAAACCAAAATGAGTAAAGAGTATCTTGCCTGTTTTTGAAAACTGTTTTTTGCCATCTAAAAAGAAAGTTATTTTCATAAAAGAAAGAGAAACTCCAGAAGATACATGAACCCATTTATCAGAGACTTCGATTGGAACAACTGAAGGTGTTGGGTTATCAATCTTGTGACCTAAATCTTTCAAAAATTTAAACCCATCACCTGTTGACCCAGTTTCTGGATGAGAAGTTCCACCAGTAGAGAGAATGAATGATTTAGCAAAAAAATCCCCTTGTTTTGTTTTTACTCCAACTAAATTACCATCATTATTTTTTATAAATTTTAAAACCTGACAACCTGTTTTTATTTCTACTTTATTCTTTTCTAGTTCCTTATTTAAAACATTAAAAACATCTAACGCCTTTTGTGTTTCAGGAAAAGCTCTTTTTCTGGCTTCAACAACAAGAGGTAATCCGAGTTTCTCAAAAAAAGAAAAAGTATCTTTTACTCCAAAAATGGAAAAAGGTGTATAAAGAAAATCCTTAGACTTTCCATAATTTGAAAGGAGATTGTGAATATCAAACTCAGCATTGGTGATGTTGCATCTACCCCCACCTGTTATTTTTAATTTTTCGCCAAGTTTATTATTTTTCTCCAAAAGCAATACTGATTTACCTAAACAAGAAGAAACAACTCCCGCCATCATACCAGAAGCCCCTCCTCCTATTATTATTACATCCCAAATTTTATTTTTATTAAGCATTAAATATTTTTATTAATGCCATTTCAAGAGGCAAAGAACTTATAACAGAAAATTTCTGAGACTGATAGGCATCCAAAAGAATAGATAATGTATTTGATGTAATAAATTCTGGTTTATCTTTTATTAAATCTTCTAAATACAACAAATCACTTTCTTTGATTTGCTCTTTTACATAGTTTTTTGTATTAGGCGCATAGCGAAGCATAAGTGCAAAACGAAGTTTTGAAAGAATCATCTTTAAATAAATATCCATTTCTATATTTTGATTGATGGCCTGATTTATAGCAAAAAAACCACGATTTATGTCTTTTTCTTTCAAAGAATTCAAAAACTCATTTACAATTATTTCATTTGGGGCTCCTGTTATGGCTTCTATTTCTGCTTGAGTAATTTTATTATCTTTTGAAAAAGAAATAACCTTTTGTAGTGTTGAAAGTGCATCACGAAAAGCACCATCTGCTAGTAAAGCTATAAGCTCTGACCCACCAACTTCTAGTATATATCCTTCTTTCTTGGCAACATTTGTTACAACCTGAGAAAGAATCGCTTCTGTTGGTTTTTTAAAAACAAAAGTCTGACAACGAGAAACAATAGTTTCAGGAACTTTTGGTAAATCAGTTGTAGCTAAAATAAAAATAACATGTTTAGGTGGTTCTTCAATAGTTTTAAGAAGAGCATTCCAAGCATCCTTGGTAAACATATGTACTTCATCTAAAATATAAACCTTATACTTGGAATCAAAAGGCATTGTACCAACATTTTCCT
Source organism: uncultured Candidatus Saccharibacteria bacterium (assembly GCA_964446475.1). GTDB lineage: Bacteria > Patescibacteriota > Minisyncoccia > Phycocordibacterales > UBA9973 > UBA8515. The sequence goes on from CAYUOT010000001.1 coordinate 20,202, forward strand.
TAATATTTCTAACATCATCAATACCACGATTAGAGGCTGCATCAAGCTCATAAATATCATTGACCGATGTACCAAGTTCTCTTGCGATAATTCTAGCTATGGTTGTCTTACCTGTACCACGAGGACCACACAAAAGGTATGCATGCGCAATTTTACCAGATTCAAGCGCTCCACTTATAGCTTTTACGATATGATCCTGCCCTACAACATCACCCCAACCTTCTGGTCGATATTTTCTATATAAAGCAATATTTTGTTCCTTTTTAGAATCTTTCATTCCATGATTATACCAAATTAAGAAAAATGATTCCCCTTGACTTAATTTAATAAATATTATAAAATTTTTAAAAATGTAAACTTAATATAGGAGGAATTATAATGAAAATTATCAATCTTTTAACAAAAAATATCGTAGGGAAAATAGATATAGCTCTTTCTTCACTACTTTTAGCTTTTGCTATTGAAAAAGAAATACCGATATTATTCGGCTTATCTCTTTTATTTTTTTGCTTCTTTATTGAAGAAACAATCTGTTATTATTTCAAAGACAAAACCAAAAAAGAGGATTAATCCTCTTTTTATTTTGTCTTTTTTAGAAATTCTTTGATTATTTTTTCTACTTCTTTGGAATCTTTGGAATCCATAAGTTTAGTGCGTAACTCCTTCGCACCATCCCAACCATTTACATAAGCTTTGTAATGTTTTTTCATTATCGAAAAGTTTTTTACTTTACCCAAAAGTTTTTCATAAAGTTTTGTGTGCTCTATGAGAACTTTTAATTTTTCTTCTATTTGTTTTTTAGAAATATGACTAATTAAAATTTTCAAGTGGTCTGGCTCTGACTCCCGTCCTCTTCGTCCGAGGACCCGAGAAAATTTTGAATTAGTCATATTTCTTTTTTTATTAAAAATCCAAGGATTTCCAAATGTCCCCCTACCAATCATTACCCCGTCACAGCCAGTTTCTTTTGCGAGAACTTTCCCATGTTTTAAATCTCTCACATCCCCATTACCTATTATTTTAGTTTTAACCCCCATTCTATTCCGTATATCAACGGCTTCTCTTACATGTTCCCAACGTGCAGGCACTAGAGACATTTCTTTTCTAGTTCTTGCGTGTAAAGTTAGAGCATCAATATCTTGCAAAAGCAAAAACGGAATCCATTCTTCTATCTGATTCTTATTATATCCTATACGGGTTTTCACTGAAACAGAAATATATTTTCTTATTTTACTATTTTTACTTTTTTCTTTCCTTGCGTCTTCTATTCCATCTTTCACTGCTTGTATTATTTCTCCTGCACGCTTTATGTCTTTCATCATCGCTGCCCCTGCTCCCTGCTTCTCTACCTTCTTGTCAGGACAACCCATATTGATATCTATTCCATCAAAACCAAGCAAGGAAACATATTTAGCAGCTTCACGCATTTTTTCAGGATTTGAAGAAAAAAGTTGAACTATTATCGGTCTTTCTTTTTCACTATAAAATAAATCATATTTAAGACCCTCTCTACCCTCTTTTGAAGCCAAACCATCAGCAGAAACAAACTCTGTCCAAGTCACATCGGGCTTGCCATACTTTACAAGCATGCGACGAAAAGCCGAGTCAGTAACATCTGCCATCGGAGCCAAAACAAAAAATGGTTTTTTTAATTTATTCCAAAAATTCATCTGTATCCTAAAAGTTTATGGAATAGTCTTATCAGAGGAGCTTGGGAGGCTGACGAGCCGAGCACGAGGAATTTTCTAACAAGAAAATATCCGTGTCCTCTGAGAAGAGCTATTTCAGAAACTTTTCTATTCTTTATTCAAATTTATATATAACCTTATTATCAAACCTTAGGTCTATATATGAGAGTGTATCATACTTGGAATTGATTTCATTTGCAAATTCTTCTTCTTTCATAGCTAGGGAAATATCTTCCAGCACTGCATCTAAAGAATCTTCATTTTTCCATATAATTCTTGGATTTATTTTATTTTGTTTTTTCTCTAAGAAAAGAGAATTTTCCTCTCCGTTCATAACAACATAAACAGGATTTAACCCTAATTTTTTTATATCATCTATAAAACGAATAAATTTATAAAAATAATCTTCGCTAAAAAGATTTGCACCTGTTGGATCAATTTTATCTATCTGGGAATAAAATTTAAAATAAATATCACCAGAAAAATATGGAGCCTTGTCAAAAATATATCCATTGTTATTGACAAAATAACAATTATCACCCAAAAGGGTTTTATTTTCTGGCAAAGAATTTCCACAATATAAATAAGTGCCAGATCTCTCTTTTATTTCTATTTTTAAGTTATTAAAACTATTTCTGCTTATTTTTAATTCTTCTATTCTTGGAAATAATTCTAATAAGTTATTATAAATATGATTATGTGGATATATTAAAAAATTAGACTTATGAAAAATTATAAGATATTTTCCTGAAATTTCTTCATTAACGAAAGAAATAATATCTTTATCATTGATAATATTAACTCCTAAAACTTCTATATTATTTATCTTTAATTTATCAATTTTTGTAAAATAAGAAAAACCAACAATAATGATAATCAAAAATATAAAAAAAACCAACAAAAACCCGAAAAATCTCTTTCGATTTTTACGTCTAATTTCAAGAATTCTTGGAGATGTTGGTATATCTCGCATAATAAAAAATTAAGAAATTTTATCCTTACCTAAATATTTTTGTAAAACTTCTGGAATTTTTATAGAACCATCTGCTTGCTGAAAATTTTCCACCAAAGAAACAAGTATTCTTGGGGTTGGGATAGCTGTACAATTTAAAGAGTGAGCATAACGAAGCTTACCATCCTCGTCTCTATATCTGATATTAAATCTTCTTGTTTGGAAATCATGGAAATATGATGCTGAAGATATCTCACGATATTTACCTTCTTTAGGGACCCAAAGCTCTATATCATATTTCTTCACTTGACCTTGCCCTAAGTCACCACCACAATTTATAACTGTATGATAAGGAATCCCTAAAGACTCAATAAACTCTTCTGTATTTCTATTTATTTCTTCATGAAAATTTACAGAATTTTGATGACTAGCTTCACAAAGAACAACTTGTTCAAACTTATAAAATTCATGAACCCTGATAAGACCTTTTACATCTTTGGAGTGACTTCCTGCTTCTCTTCTAAAACACGGAGAAAAACCAAGATACTTTATTGGAAAGTCTTTCATGTCCAGAATTTCATCTGCATGAAAACCCATTAGTGGAACTTCTGCAGTCCCAGCTAGTGCATCCCCATCTTGTGTCATATAATAATCTTCTGTATCCCCTGGCAAATGTCCTGTACCATAAAGATTCGCTTTGCGAACAATAACAGGAGGAATAACAGGAGAAAAACCTTTGTTTCCAAAAAATTCCATCGCATAATTCCAAATAGCAAAACAAAGTCTTGCCCCATCCCCAATCAAAAAATACCCACGGAAGCCGTGAACCTTTGCCCCTCTTTCAAAATCTACTATTTTAAGTCCAGTCATTAATTCAACATGATCTTTGGGTTCAAAATCAAAAACAGTTTTTTCTCCCCAAGTTTTAACTTCTTGGTTATCTTCATCAGTATCTCCATCTGGAACAGACATATCTGGAATATTCGGGACTTGAAGCATAAGAGATTGCCAAATAACCATAGTTTCTTTTAAATCAGATTCTTTTTTAACAAGTTCTTCTTTGACTAATTTCATTTCTCCTATCATTTGAGATCTAACATTAAAATCTTTTTCAACGGCAATAGAATTATTCATCTTGTTTTGTTCACCTCTTAATTTTTCCACTTCAGAGAGTAATGAAATTCTTTTTTCATCTATCTTAATAAGCTCATCCACTTCAAAAGAACTGTGCTTCTTTTGGACTGCCATTTTAACCAAATCTTTATTCTCTTTTATGAATTTAATGTCTAACATATATATTAGTATAATAAAAAATGATAGAATACACAAATGGAAGATATTTACAAACTAAAAGAAATACCAGAACTTCTAAGAGAGATTCCACAACCTCCAAAAGTTTTGTATATTAGAGGTAAAACTCCTTCACCTGATATGATATATCTTGCCGTTGTTGGATCTAGAAAATATACTTCGTATGGGAGAGATATTTGTGAACAACTTATAAAAGGCTTAAAAGATTATCCAATTGTTATTGTCTCAGGGCTTGCACTAGGTATAGACAGTATTGCTCATAAAACAGCAATAGAAAATGGACTCACAACAATAGCCTTTCCTGGTTCTGGATTAGATAATAATGTTTTGTATCCTAGATCTAACACTAAACTAGCAGAAGATATAATAAAAAACGGAGGATGTTTAATATCAGAAATGGAGCCCAATTTTAAGGCAACACTATATTCTTTTCCTCAAAGAAATAGATTAATGGCAGGAATTTCCAAAGCAGTACTTATTATCGAAGCTGAAGAAAAGTCAGGGACACTCATCACCGCTCGTATGGCACTCGACTACAATCGTGATGTTCTCGCTGTCCCAGGATCTGCTTTTTCTTCAAACTCAAACGGCACTAACTGGCTCATCAAACAAGGAGCAACACCTATAACAACAAGCGAGGATATACTGCTTGCATTAGGGTTTAATATAGAAAAACCAAAATTAGACGACAAGGAAAAATATGCTGACTGCGGGAAAGATGAGATGAAAATAATAGAGCTTCTCCGCGAACCAATGCCTCGCGACGAACTCATCCGAGAACTCGGAATGGGCGTTGGCTCCGCCAACGCCCTCCTCTCCATAATGGAAATTAAGGAGTTGATTAAAGAGGAAATGGGAGAGATTAAAAAAATTTAAACTTTTCTTAAACTTTTTATGATTGAAAAGATTGCTATTATTGCCCAGATTATTTGTAGAGTGAATGCAGGCCATGCTTGTTGGTAGAAGACATTAAAACCTATCCCGATAGCTCCAAATAAATTCATCAATTGATACTTTTTACTCTCAGCACTAATTTTATTATTAGAAACTAAAAAATACGCTAATACTACTAAAAGTGTTCCAACCCAACCAACTATTTGTGAAAATATTTCCATATTTTAATTATCTCATTTTATATAATAATTAACAATAACTTTTTTAAAATTTGCATAAAAATATGATTTCATGTAATACTTGGGGTTAGATATGAAATTATTAATTGTTGAGTCACCATCAAAAGCAAAAACAATCGAGAAATATTTAGACGGCGCCTACACTGTGCGTGCGTCTGTTGGACATATCCGTGACTTACCAAAATCAAACAAAGATGCAATAGATATAAAAGGAGGATTTATCCCTCATTATGAAATTTCAAAAGGCAAAGAAAAGGTTGTTCATGATTTGAAAGCTCTCGGAGAAAAAGCAAATGAGATAATGCTTGCAACTGACCCGGACCGTGAAGGAGAAGCTATCTCTTGGCATTTGAAAGAACTATTAGATGCAGATAAGAAAATCAAAGCTCCTATTAAAAGAGTAACCTTTCATGAAATTACAAAAGAAGCAGTAGAAGAGGCCTTAAAAAATCCTCGTGATATAGATCAGGATTTGGTAAAAGCTCAAGAAGCAAGGCGTGTGCTTGATAGACTTGTAGGCTATGATCTCTCTGGAATTATCTGGAAGAAAGTTCGCTATGGTTTATCCGCCGGGCGAGTCCAATCCCCCGCTCTACGAATCATAATGGAAAGAGAAAGAGAAATCCGTGCATTTACACCTCTGCAATACTGGGAACTTTCTGGATTATTTGAAACTAATAAAAAAGATAGAATAAATTTATCTTGCATAGAGGAGCCTCGAGATGAAAAAGTTGTAAATAAAATACTAGAATTAGGAAGAAAAGAAAAGTGGCTTGTAAAAGATTTGAAAGCGAGTGAACAGAAGAGACAACCTCGTGCTCCATTCACTACTTCTACTCTTCAACAGACTGCGAGTACTCGTCTAGGATTTTCACCTTCACGTACTATGGGGGTGGCTCAGAAGCTTTATGAAGCAGGTCACATAACTTACATGCGTACAGATAGCACGAACTTAAGTATAGTTGCTCAGAATCAAATACTCGCTTTGGTAGAAAAGAAATATGGAAAAGAATATGTACAATCACATGTATATAAAGCAAAATCTAAAAATGCTCAAGAAGCCCACGAAGCGATAAGGCCAACACATATAGAACAAACTCATGCGGGAATGAATGATGAACAAAAAAATCTTTATCAACTTATTTGGGAAAGAGTTGTTTCTTCTCAAATGGCTGATGCTAAACTTCTTAAAACAAAAATAACTGCAAATATAGAGAAAGGAGAAATTCCAGACTTTACTGCCAATGGCTCACGAGTGTTATTTCCTGGTTGGCTTGTATGTGACACAGGAGCTAGAGGAGAAGATATAGAGCTTCCTGAAGTAAAAATTGGTGATGATCTTAAACTTATAGAATTAGAAAGCAAAGAAAAATTTACTGAGCCTCCAAACCGCTACACAGAAGCAGGACTTATAAAAGAGCTTGAGTCCCGAGACATCGGTCGCCCTTCTACTTATGCATCCATAATGAAAACTATTGAGGATAGGGGTTATGTCCGCAAAGATGGCAAAACCCTTTTCCCTACTGATACTGGAGATGTTGTTTCTTCATTTCTTGAAAATAATCTAGGAAATTATATAAGTGACACTTTTACGGCAGAAATGGAAGATGAGCTCGATGACATCTCAAATGGGAAAAGAGAATATTCAAAAACATTAAATGATTTTTATATTCCGTTCCAAAAAGAAATAAAAGAGAAAGACAAACTTGCAAAAGCTACAAATATGGGAGAAGCACCTAGAGATATAACATGTCCTAAATGTGATTCAAGTATGATAGTAAAACTCTCAAAAGGTGGTAAGTTTTATTCATGTAGTAAATATCCAGACTGCGAGGGAGCAAGAACAATAGAGGGTAAAGAACTTGAAGGACCAAAAGAAACTGGAGAAATATGCCCTGCTTGTGGAGATAAAAAGGGCAAAAACGGAGGAGGTAAACTTGTAATCCGAGAAGGAAGATTTGGGAGTTTTATTTCTTGCTCAAGATACCCAAAATGTAAATTTATTAAACAAGACGAAGAAGAACTAAAAAAGAAAATGACAGATATCACATGTCCGACATGTGGAAAAGGTAAAATGATGGAACGCAGGGGGCGTTTTGGAATATTTTATTCATGTAGCAATTACCCAGATTGTAAAAACGCCATAAAAGCAAAACCAACAGGAAATATTTGTGAAATGTGTCGAGCTCTTATGATGAATGGCACAAAAACAATACCAGAGAGATGTAGTAATAATAAATGCCCAAATCATAGACCAGATAAATTAAAGAAGTAAGATATAAAAAGAACTCTAAGGATAGAGTTCTTTTGTTTTTGTGAGACGGAGGCTGACGAGCCGAGTCGGGGTCGCACAAATTTTCAGCAGAAAATTATGTGTGACCAAAAACAATACCAGAGAGATGTAGTAATAATAAATGCCCAAATCATAGACCAGATAAATTAAAGAAGTAAAATATAAAAAGAACTCTAAGGATAGAGTTCTTTTGTTTTTGTGAGAATTGTCAAAATTTGTAAAATTTTTATTTTTTATTATATAATAAAAAAATGAACACAAACCTTTCAAAAATATATTCTGTGATGAAAGATGTAAATAAAGATGATAAAGCATTAATAGAAAAAGCTTATCATTTTGTAGAAAAAGCTCACAGTAAACAAGACAGAAAAAGTGGAGAACCATATTTTAACCATGTTTTTGCTACAGCTTTTAATCTTGCTGAATTGGGTATGAGTCCAATAGTTATATGTGCTGGTTTTTTGCACGATGTCTTGGAAGACACAACAATTACAGAAGAAGAATTGCAAAAAGAATTCGGTAGTGAAATAACATCACTTGTAAAAGGAGTAACCAAACTAGGAACAGTTAAATACAAAGGAATTGAAAGAAATGTTGAAAATTTAAGAAAATTCTTTGTTTCAATGGCAGAAGATTTAAGAGTTTTAGTAATAAAACTTGCAGATAGATTACACAACATAGAAACTTTAGAATATGTTAGACCAGACAAACAAAAAAGGATTGCCTTAGAAACATTGGAAGTCTATTCCCCACTGGCAAACAGACTTTCTATGGGTAAGATAAAAGGTAGATTAGAAGATGCTGCTTTTAAATTTGCATACTCCAAAGAGTATATTGAAGTTAGTAAACTATTAGAAGAGAAAAAAGATGCAAAATTAAAATATCTTTTAGAAGTTAATGATATTCTAGACAAAGAATTAAAAGAAGCTCATATAAAAAAATACACAATAAACTATCGTCAAAAACACTTATATTCTTTGTGGCTTAAATTAAAAAAATACGATATGGATATCGGTAAGATTTACGATATTATAGCTATGAGAGTTATAGTCTCATCGATTGCAGAATGTTATCATGTACTAGGAATAATACACGGAAAATGGACACCTCTGCCAAATAGAATAAAAGACTATATTGCAACACCTAAAGCAAATGGATACCGAAGTATTCACACAACAATATTTACAGGGACAGGAGGAATTGTAGAAATACAAATAAGAACAAAAGAAATGGACGATCAAGCGGAAAATGGTATTGCCGCTCACTTTGCTTATAAAGAAAAGAAAATTGAAGATAAACAACTAAATTGGGTAAAAGAATTAAGAGAATTAAATTTAGAAGAAAAAGATAAACCTGAAAAATTTTTGGAAACAATAAAAATTAATTTTTTTAAAAACCGAGTTTTTATATTCACCCCTATGGGAGATATTATAGACTTACCAGAAGGATCTTCTGTAATAGATTTTGCCTATGCAATTCATACAGATATTGGATACCATACACAAGGAGCTCTTGTAAACGGTAAAAATGTAGCGTTAAATACAAAATTAAAAACTCATGATATTGTAGAAATACAAACAAATAAAAATGCGAAGCCTTCATCAAAATGGCTCGATTTTGCCAAGACATCTTTAGCAAAAAGAGAAATAAATTCATATTTAAAGGAAAATTCTCTCCTATCTAAATTTCTAACATTTGGAAAAAATTAACAGAACAAAAAGCTAGATTTTCCATCTAGCTTTTTGTTTAAATTGAAAAATTATTTATATTATATAAATCATTTTCTGTTTCATTTTTTTCTTCTTCTGATCGGTCATCCATTAAATCGACATCATCGACTACACCTTCTTCTTTATCTATTAATTTTAAATTCATTCCGCCTTGAGATTCTATATATTTATCTAACATTTCAGTTTTTCCTCCACCTTTCTCTCTCTTTTCTTTTATCATCCCTAAAATTGTATGTAAGTCATCATTAGTAAAGAAATCTATGGTTATCTGCCCTCCGTTTTCTTTTTTCTCAATATGGACTCGAGTACCTAGTGTTTCTTGTAATTTTTCTTCCATTTCTGCAATTTCAGGGTCTACAATATACTCCTTTTTCCTAACTTTATCATAAGCTATTCTTCGAGCAATTCTCTCTGCTTCTCTAACAGTTATTTTTTTAAAAACAATCTCCTTAAACAAAACCATTTGCTCTTCTGGTCTATCTGAAAGCATAAGTATTGGGCGAGTATGACCTTCACTAATTTTACCTTCAGAAAGACTATCTAATACTTCTTGTGGAAGAGCCAAAAGTCTCAAGGTGTTTGAAACATATTCACGACTCTTGCCCACCTTTTGTCCTATTTGGCCATGAGTAAATTTAAACTCTTCTGCTAATCTCATAAAAGCCCTTGCTCTCTCCACAGGATTTAAATCTTCTCTTTGTAAGTTCTCGATGATAGCAAGCTCAAGTTTTGCCATATTGTCATCTCCAACACGAATAACTACAGGAACCTGAGCAAGACCAGCAAGCTTTGAAGCTCTAAGTCTTCTTTCTCCAGCAATAAGCTCATATTCTACGGTCATACCCTCATCTCCAACCTTTTCTATTCGAGAAACAGTAAGAGGTTGAAGTATCCCATACTGACGAATTGAATCTGCTAAATCCTTCAAACGAGCTTCATCGAATTCTCGACGAGGCTGAAAAGGATTTGGATTAATTTTATCTACATCTACCCAAAATATTGAATTACTATAAAGTTGTGCCATGAACTTATTTTATCATATTTAATAAAATTAGTAAGTGTTGAAAAAAATATAAATATAATATATACTATTCTTATGCGTCGGTGGCAGAGTGGTCAATTGCAACTGACTGTAAATCAGTCGCCTTCGGGCTACGTAAGTTCGAATCTTACCCGGCGCACCATAAAATAAAACATCTCAAAATGAGATGTTTTATTTTTATCCTTGATTTTTGTTATGAAATAAGAGATACTCATCATATATGTGGTTAAATTTATTAATACTTGGTGGATCATTATTTTTATTAATCAAAGGGGCAACGCTTGCTACTAAATACGCAGCCGGAATTGCTAAAAGTTTTCGTTTATCAAAATATGTAGTCGGTTTTATAATAGTAGCTGTAATTTCAGTTTTACCAGAGGCTCTTGTTTCTATGAATTCGGCAATAAATGGAACACCAGAATTTGGACTGGGTACACTTTTTGGCTCCAATGTTGCTGACTTAACATTAGTATTTTTTATTATTGTTTATATATCGGGGAGAGGAATAAAAGTAGAAAGTAAAATACTAAAAAATAATATAATATATCCATTTATTCTTCTTATTCCAATAATTCTTGGAATGGACGGATTTTACTCTAGAGTTGAAGGTGTCGGTCTTTTATTAATTGGTTCTATTTTTTATTTTCTAGCAATAAGAGGAGGAATGGCAGAAGAAGCAGAAATGGAAGTTGATAAAAAAGATAAACAAAAGAATATAGCATTTTTGCTTTTAAGTATGCTTATACTTCTAGTAGGCGCCCACTTTGCAGTTGATTCTGCAACAAAACTAGCTGAAGGTGTAGGAATAAATATGATACTTTTTGGAATGTTTACTATAGGATTAGGAACAACAATACCAGAACTATTATTTTCATTAAAATCAATCCAGAAAGATGACGACTCTCTTGCTGTTGGAGATATATTAGGTACTGTATTAGCAGACGGAACAATTATAGTTGGAATATTGGCAATAATATCTCCATTTTCTTTTCCTGTAAAAATAGTTTATGTAACTGGAGTATTTATGGTTATTGCTTCATTTTTACTATTTTATTTTATGAGATCAGGCAAAACTTTAACAAAAAAAGAGGCATTCCTTTTACTAGTTTTCTGGGTTTTATTTGCTCTCGTAGAGATATCTTTTAATTAAAAATAAAAAGCTTCCCCAAAAAAAGGGGAAGCTTTTATTTTTAATTAAATTACAATAAATCTGAAGCTAATTCAGCCAAATAAGATCTTTCTCCTTTGGTTAAATTTATATGGGCAAAGATTTTTTGACCTCTCATCCTGTCTGTCATATAAGACAAACCATTCGAAAACTGGTCAAGATACGGTGAGTCAATCTGATTAATATCTCCAGTAAAAACAAGTTTTGTTCCTTCTCCTGCACGAGTAATAATTGTCTTGACTTCGTGTGGAGTAAGATTTTGTGCTTCATCAATGATAAAAAAAGTATTGGAAAGACTACGACCCCTAATATACGCAAGCGCGGTAATTACAAGTTTGTCATTCTTTTCCATTTCATCAACAAAAGTATAATCTTTACTTCTTGGGTTAAAACCACTTTTAATAACAGCAAGGTTATCAAAGAGTGGTTGCATGTAAGGCCTAATCTTTTCATCAGCATCTCCTGGCAAAAAACCAATATCTTTATTGCTTAAAGATACAATAGGCCTCGCCAATAAAACTTGTGAATAAGATCCATTTTTAAACTGCTCTAAAGCTGCAGCCAGAGAGAGTAAAGTCTTACCTGTCCCAGCCTTACCTGTAGCAGAAATGAGTGAAATCTCAGGGTCAAGTAATGCATCCATCAAAAAAGTTTGCTCTGAGTTTAAAGGCTTTATTCCATAAGAATTTTTCTTTTCTACCCTTTTAAAAAAATTATCAGATGAATATCTAGCCAAAGCAGATTTTTCAGCAGATAAAATAAAATACTGATTTACAAGAGGTTTTTCAGTTACTCCAGAATCAATAAAACTCAGAGAATTGTCTTTGTAAAGAGAATCGATAGCAGACAAGCTAATCATCTCTTTACCAACACTCCTAGAAAAAATATTGACATCGATAACTTTGTCATTCTTGTAATCTTCAACACTAATCCCTAACGATTTACCTTTCATTCGAAGATTAATATCTTTTGTTACAAGAACAACCTCCAGTTCTGGGTTTTGATTTTTACAATGCTCTGCCACCGATAATATTCGATGATCTGGAGTATCATCTGTAAAAGATTTTTTAATCTTTTCTGAAATAGATATTCCACTTACAATCTTTAAAATGCCTTTCCCTTTCCCAAGAGATATACCCTTGTCATCAACATCTTTCCCTTCTGTAATCTCATCAAGCAGTCGAACAAATTCTCTTGCTTGATAATTAATCGTATCATTGCCTTTTTTGAATTTGTCTAACTCCTCCAATACAATAATCGGAAGATTTACATCATTCTCTTCAAACGACAAAATAGACTTGTGATCATGTAAAATCACATTTGTGTCAATGACAAAAATCTTTTTTTTCTCTTTCCTTGCCATAATATTCAGTTTTTAATTAATACTCTATTTTTGTTTATTATATTATGATTTTTAAATTTTGTCAATTTTAAAAGCCTCATCTGAGGCTTTTAAAATTTTACTTATTTAATTAATTTCTTTTTTGTTTTTAAATCTTTCTTATTTGCATCAACAGAGATGTTTCCATCTTCATTCAAATAAACATAAACTGTTTTTATTTTTCCTGTTAGACTTTTTATTATTAACCCAGCAATAGGGTTAAGTATTTTATCTTGGATTAATCTTGAAATTGGCCTAGCTCCATAATGTGGGTCATAACCTTCTTTTGCTACATAGTCCAAAACCTTTTCATCTATATCTAGTAATATTCCTTTACCTAGAAGTCTTTTAGTAATAATATTTATTCTTAAATCTACTATCTTCCTTATATTTTCCATAGAAAGAGTATCAAAAACAAGAACATCATCTAACCTATTTAAAAATTCTGGCCTAAAATAATCTTTGAGTGATTCTAGCACTTTATCTTTTGTTTGTTCATATTCTTCTTTTTTTGTGTTATTAGTAAAACCTAAAGTCTCCATCTTTTCTATAAACTGAGATCCTATATTTGATGTTAAAATTATTATTGTATTTTTAAAATTAACGACTCTTCCCTTTCCATCAGTCAAACGTCCCTCATCTAATACCTGAAGAAGTATGTTAAATATTTCAGGATGTGCTTTTTCTATTTCATCAAATAAAATAACAGAATATGGTCTATGACGGACAGCTTCTGTTAAACTACCAGATTCATCATAACCAACATATCCAGGAGGAGAGCCTACAAGTTTAGACACACTATGTCTTTCCATATACTCACTCATATCAACTCTTATTAAAGCTTTTTCATCATCAAACATAAATTCAGCTAGTGCTTTTGTTAATTCTGTTTTACCAACACCAGTAGGTCCCAAAAAAATAAATGAACCTATCGGTTTATTGGGATCAGAAATACCAACACGATTCAAGCGAACAATATTTGATATTTTTTCAATGGCACCATCTTGACCAATAACTCTATTTCTAAGAATATCTTCCATCATTGATAACTTTTTTCTTTCTTCTTCCATCATCTTGTTTACAGGAACGCCTGTCCAACGAGAAACAACAAAAGCAATATCATCTGTAGTAATATCTTCTTTCAAAATTCTTCTAGATTTTTGAAGTTTTTTGAGTTTAACTAACTTTGATTCTAATTTAGATTGAAATTCAGGTATTTTCCCATAACGAATTTCTGCAGCAAGAGCAAGATCCGACTTCATTTCAGCAGCCTCACCTTCTATTCTCAAAGATTCCAATTCTTTTTTTATTTTACGAATTTCAACAACTATTTCTTTTTCATTGTTCCATTTAAGTTCTAACTCTCTTGTTTTTTCTTTAAGATTAGCTATTTCTTTATCTATGTCTTTGACTCTATCTTTGGCATGCTTATTATTTTCACTTCTTGAAATTTCTTTTGAAAGAGCTTCTTTTTCAATTTCAAAACGCATAATTTTTCTATGAGCCTCTTCTAATTCTTGAGGTTTATTTTCCAGAGCAAGACGTAATGATGAAGATGCTTCATCTATCAAATCAACGGCTTTATCTGGAAGATATCTATTTGTTATATATCTAGAACTTAAATTTACCGCAGAAATTATTGCATCATCTGTAATGCGAACTCCATGGAATAATTCATATTTTTCTTTTAATCCTCTAAGTATAGCAATCGCATCATCTATATTGGGTTCATCTATATAAACCGGTTGGAAACGACGAGCCAATGCTGGATCTTTTTCTATATATTTTTGATATTCCTTAAGAGTTGTTGCTCCTATCGCTCTGAGCTCTCCTCTTGCAAGAGCTGGTTTTAACATATTTGAAGCATCAAGAGACCCTTCTGAACTACCAGCACCAACAATAGTATGGATTTCATCGATAAAAAGGATAATCTTTCCGTCCATCTTTTCTATTTCTTTCATTATACCTCTCAATCTCTCTTCAAATTCTCCTCTATATTTTGTTCCAGATAAAAGAAGCCCTAGATCTAAAGAAACTATCTCTTTGTCTTTTAAACTTTCTGGGACGTCATTTTTAGCTATACGAATAGCTAAAGCTTCTGCTACGGCTGTTTTACCTGTTCCTGCTTCACCAATCAAAATTGGATTATTTTTGGTCCTACGAGAAAGAATCTGCATCATTCTCATTATTTCTCCATCTCTACCTATAACAGGATCAAGCTTGTCTTGTCTTGCAAGATCTGTAAGATTGCGCGTAAACTTTATAAGAAGCTTAGGTTTTTTAGGTAAATTAATCTCCCCTTCTTTTTTGTTATCACGAAAAATTCCTAAAATCTCAATTATTTTTTCTTTATTAATTTTAAAACGCATTAATAAATTTTTAGCTTCTCCTTCAATTTCCAATAGAGATAAAAATAAATGCTCTGTGCCAACAAATTCATCTTTTAAAGAAGTAGCGACTTTTACAGAGTTTTCTATTGCCTGAGCTAGATCAGGAGTAAGATAAATTTGGTATGAAGGAGATACGGTGTTCCTGCTCTCTGGAGACTCTATCATTTCATCCAAATTATCAAATAAAAGATTTGTATCAATATCTATTTTGTCTAAAATAGATACAATAAGAGAATCTTCTTGTATTAAAAGGGCTGTTAATAAATGCAAAGAATTGACATGGTTTTCTCCACGCTCTATAGCTAACTCATGAGCTTTCCTTATCACTTCTTTTGCTTTAGTTGTAAAATGATTAAATGGTGGCATATTTTTTAATTTAAATAAAAATTAATAATACAATAAATGTGGCTAGGACAGATTAACACAAATCAATAAAATAATGAATTAATTTTCTTCTTTTTCTTGAGGAGCCTCAATATTACTATCTAATTCTTTTTTATCATCTATTTTTTTATCTTCATTGTCTGAACTATTATTATTTTTTGATTCATTTACTATTTTTAAAATAATAAATCCATTTTCAAATTTTTTTAAAACAATAGAATTAAATTTTACATCCCCCAATTCTACTAAATAATTATCTTCTCCTTTATCAATTATACTATTATCAACTAAAATAAGTCCCACATCAGAAACTAAAACACCTTCACCTAGCAATTTTTCTTCATTAGAAAAATTAGAATAGACTTTCACTAAAATATCTCCTTCTATCATAGAAACAGTATCTTTGCCTTTGTTTTCTATAACACTATCTATAACTTTTGCATCTTCTGAAACTGTTGTTACTTTTTCTATTGTTCTTTGTATTACATTATTTACAGTATAAGGCACGCTTTTTGGGGCTTGATTCATTAAAGAAACGGTAACAATCCCAGTTGCAATAGACACAACAAAAGTTATTAATAAGGTAACCAAAATAAGCTGATGTTTATTGAGTTCTTTAATATCTTTATTTTCCATGTTTTCTATTATAACACAATATTAATTATGAAAATATAAACTTAAGTATTTTTAAAATTCTTATATTTCAAAAGTATTTTTTCTAAAGATGAAACTAAATAATCTATATCTCTTTTTATAGTATGGCGACCAAGAGAAATACGAATAGATCCAGAATTTTCACCAGAGCCTGTTTCGGAATTTTCTGCTGTTCGTATTGCTTTGATAACATAAGACCCTCCATCTTCTCCACTCTGACAAGCACTTTTTTCTGAAACACATATTCCTTTTGCGTCTAATTCTACAACAATAAGCTCACTTGATAATCCTATTATTGAAATATTTATATTGTTTGGCAATCTTTTTTCCCTATCTCCATTTAAAATTATTTCGTATCCGATTTTTTTAAGCCCCAGTATTCTATCTATTGCATAGTTTCTTATTTTTATAAGTCTTTTACTTTCTTTTTCTTTAATTTTTTCTGTAATATCGAGAGCTTTTGTAGCACCAACAATATTTGCTAAATTTTCTGTTCCTGATCTTAATCCAAATTCTTGCCCTCCTCCACCGTAAATATTAGAAATTTTTACTATCCTTTTTTTATATAAAAATCCAACACCTTTTGGCCCATAAATTTTTGAACTATTAAAAGACATCATATCTACACCCAGTTTTTCAATATTTGATATAAATAAATAATTTATTGCCTGACATGCATCTGTATGAAAAATCGGAAAATTAGTGTTAATAGAAAAGAAATCAGAAGATACCTTTTCCAATTTTTGTTTTCTAAAATGCCTTATTTCTTTTGCAATTTCTTGTATGGGCTCAATTGTTCCTATTTCGTTGTTAGCATAAATAACAGAAACAAGAATGGTATTTTCTTTTAAAGCATTTCTTATATCTTTTGAATTTATCAAACCATCTCTATCTGGATTCACATAAGTTATTTCCGCCAGGCCTTTATTTTCCAAAAATTTACAATTTTCAAGAACAGCCGGGTGCTCTATCGAAGTAGTTACTATATGTGGAACACAATTATTATTTAAAGAATGAAAATTATAAATAATTCCCAAAATGGCCAAAGCATCACTCTCTGTTCCGCTCCCTGTAAAAATTATTTCACTGTTATGAGCATTTATATGTCTCGCTATTTTATTTCTACAATCAAATAAAATATTATTTGCATTAATCCCATAAGAATGTATCGAACTAGGATTAGCAAAATCCTTGCTTAAATTTTTAATAATATCTTTTAACACAATTCTATCTATTGGAGTTGATGCTGCATTGTCTAAATATATTATTTTCTTTTTCTTAAACATCATAATTATAATAATAACATACAGTTGTAAAAAAAGCCTTATTAGTATATACTCTTTAGAGTTATGATAAATTCTATTTTGATATATATATTATCTTTTGTTGTACTAGTCCTAATTATATGGATTATTTATACAGAGGCCAGATTTAAAAAGTTTTTTGCAGGGACAAAGGCTAAAGACCTTGAAGAGGTAATGACCACAATAAACAAACAAATGGAAGAAATATCCTCTCTACAAATTAAAATTAACAAACACCTATCTATAGTAGATAAAAGATTAGATCAAAATATCAGAAATATTGAAACAATTAGATTTAATCCTTTTGGGGATGCTGGAAGTAATCAAAGTTTTGCAATGTCATTTTTAAATGACGAAGGGAACGGAGTAATAGTTTCTAGTTTATATGCAAGAGATAGAATGAGCATATTTGCTAAACCTATAAAAAACGGTAAATCTGATTTTGATTTATCTAATGAAGAAAAAGAAGTATTAAATAAATCAATAAAAAAATAAAATGAATAAAAATAATGAAAAAAATAATGAAATATCAAGATCTCCAGTAGTTGTTGTTATGGGTCATGTTGATCATGGAAAATCAACACTTCTTGATTATATTCGTAAAACTAATATTGTCTCATGTGAAGCTGGAGGTATTACTCAATGTATAAGTGCATATGAAGTAAACCACAAAACTGAAAATGGAGAAACAAAAACAATAACATTTTTAGACACACCTGGACATGAAGCTTTTTCTAAAATGAGAGAAAGAGGTGCTAGTGCGGCTGATATTGCTATTTTAGTGGTTTCTGCAGAAGACAGTGTAAAAGCACAAACAATCGAAGCATACAATACAATAATAGAAAGCAAAACTCCATATATTGTTGCAATAAACAAAATAGATAGACCAAATGCAAATATAGAAAAAACAAAAATGGATTTGGCAGAAAAAGGCATCTATTTAGAAGGAATGGGTGGGGATATTTCCTATGTATTAATATCGGCAAAAGAAGGGACAGGAATAAATGAATTACTAGATATGATAATTCTAGTTTCAGATATGGAAAACTTTACTGGAACAAAAGAAAAAAATGCTAGTGGAGTAATAATAGAATCAAAAAGAGACCCACAAAGAGGAGTTTCTGCTTCTTGTATTATTAAAAATGGAACATTAAAACAAGGAATGTTTGTTGTATCAGGAGAATCAATAGTGTCTGTTAAAATGATGGAAAGTTTTTTAGGCAAGCCAATAAAAGAAGCGACTTTTTCATCCCCAATTCGCCTAACAGGATTTGATAATATTCCAGAAGTAGGTAGTGAATTCAATTCTTTTGACTCAAAAAAAGAAGCAGAAAATTATATAAAGGAAATAAAAGAAATAAATAATAATTTAAACTCAAAAAATAAAAAAGAAGAATTGGATGCCCAAAAAACTATTCCGATAATTATAAAAACAGATGTTTCTGGATCTGTCGAAGCAATAGAAAAAGAAATTAGTAAAATAAACAATGAAGAATTATCTTATAAGATAATATTATCTGGAGTGGGTGCTATAAATGAAAATGATTTAAAAATGGCAAGTATCAATAAAGATAGTCTTGTGCTTGGTTTTAATGTAAAAATAGAAAATGGAGCTAGAGATTTAAATGAGTCACTAAAAGTAAAAACTGAAATTTTTAATATCATTTATAAATTAACAGACTTCCTAAAGGAAACTGCTGAAGAAAAAAGACCTAGACAAGAAACAACTGAAGTTTTAGGTGGACTAAAAGTATTGAAAACTTTTGGAGAAACAAAAGGCAAACAAGTCATAGGAGGAAAAGTTATAAACGGTAAAATTTCACAAAATTCAAATGTAAGAATAATTAGAAGAGATCATGAAATTGGTATAGGAAAAATTGCTGAAATACAAACAAATAAAATTAAAGTTAAAGATGTAGAAGAAAATTGCGAGTGCGGTATTCTTATTGATTCAAAAATAGAAATAGCTGGGGGTGATGTATTAGAAGCATTTATAATAACCTTTAAATAATAAAATGGCTGAATTTAGAAAAGAAAAAATTAAAGAAAGAATAAGAGAATTATCTGCAATGTTTATAGAAAAAGAAGCCGGTAGAACATCTCTAATAACAATAACAAGAATAGAAATGTCCCCAGACGATAAGAAAGCTAAAATAATGATTAGTGTTCTTCCCCGTGAAAAAGAAAAGGCAGCTTATGGATTTATCAAAAGAAATCTTGGAGATCTTCGTAAATATATTTCAAAAAATCTAAAAATAAACCCAATCCCCTATTTAGATGTTTCTATTGATGAAGGGGAAAAAAATAGACAAAAAATTGACGACCTACTTAGAGGATAATTTCTAGCAAAAAATAAAATTTTTTGCTAGGATATGTTAATATAAAATAAGGCGTGGTAGCCAAGTGGCATGAGCGAAGCGAAAATGAATAAGACAGAGAAAGATCTCTGCTGTAAATAAAATAAAAAGATATCGATAGGAAAAATTAATATAAAATAAGGCGTGGTAGCCAAGTGGTAAGGCAGAGATCTGCAAAATCTCCATACGGCGGTTCAATTCCGCCCCACGCCTCAAAAAAAAGAGGGTAAAACCCTCTTTTCTAAATTTTTTCTCTGTCAGGTGCCTGATTATTAAACAAACCAACTTGGATAAGGAGTAAAACAATTAATACAAAAAGTAATAAACCAATATATCCTATCGATGTAAAGATAAGAGCAATCACCCAAGAAACAGCACCAAACAGATAAACAGATGCATTTTGAAATCCATTATTAATTAAAGAAAATATCCCATGAATCAAAAATGAAAACGATACATAAAAAAACAACAAAAACCATGGATTTCTAATATTTTCAAAAGAAATAATAGAAATTACATACAAAAAAGCAAGAATGCCTAAAATTAAATACGCAATTCGAAACCAGAATCTATAAATAAATCTTACCATGACTATAATAATTTAAATTAAACATTCAAAAAATTTAATATAACAATACTACTAAAATAAAATTTGTCAATATAAAAATTTTTTGCTATAATATTCTCATAACATGCTGGGGTGGCGAAATTGGTAGACGCACTTGCCTTAGGAGCAAGCGGAAGTGATTCCATGGAAGTTCAAGTCTTCTCCCCAGCACAGATTAAAAATAAGTAACATTTTTACTTATTTTTTTGCTAAAGAAATAAGTAAAAAAAGAAAGATGATTATCCAATAAAAGATAGAAAAATAATGATTTTAGATAAAATCCCCTTTTAATATAAAACTCCTCATTTTTAAATCAAATAAATTCACATATTTCAAATAATTCACAAGATTGCATTTATCTCTCTTTTGTGATACATTATATATATGACAATTATTGCTACTATATTACCTTATATACAGATAACCCTTGCAATCATTTTGGTTGTTGCTGTTTTATTTCAGCACTCAGAAGCAGGAGCGGGAGGAGCCTTTGGTGGAGGCGACGGAGCTGGACTTCATCATACAAGACGTGGTTTTGAAAAATTTATATTTATAACAACAATCGTTATAGGTTCCCTTTTTGTAATGTCTGCAATAATTGCGATATTCATAAAATAAACTATTTTTAAGGTTTATCTCTAAGATGCTTTTATGCATAAATTTATAAAATTTATTAAGGAATTTAATGTTCCAAAGAAAAAAGAATTTTTATCTGCTATTAAATCTTTATCAAAAAAAGACTTCATATTTTTTTCTATATTAATAGTGATATCTATTATATCCGTAGTTTTGATATTATTTAGAATAAATAATTATTTTATGGTCAGTGTCCCGCAAAAAGGAGGAGAGATAAATGAAGGAATCATAGGGACAACAACAGTAATAAACCCAGTACTTGCTCAATCAGATGCAGACAAAGATTTAGTTGCTTTAATATTTTCCGGACTTATGAGAAAAGATGAGAATGGTAATTTTATTGAAGATTTAGCCGAAACCTATTCAGTTTCAAATGATGGTAAAATTTATACTTTTATATTAAAAAATAATTTAAAATTTCATGATGGAACATTAGTTACAGCAGATGATATTATTTTTACTATAGAAAAAATAAAAGACCCATTGGTTAAAAGCCCCAAAAAAAGTAGCTGGGATAATGTAGATATAATAAAAAAAGATGATTTAACTATTTCTTTTGAATTAAAAAATCAAGATATTTCGTTTATGGATAAAACAACAATAGGGATACTGCCATCCTCTCTTTGGAAAAATGTTAATATCCAAGAATTTAATATTTCAAATTTAAATACAAAACCAATAGGAACAGGACCTTATAAGCTCATAAAAACTTATAAAAACAAAGACGGTATTCCTCAAGAATATAGATTAAAATATTTTAAAAATTTTTCTTTAGGAGAACCAAATATCAAATATATAAATATTCTATCTTTTTCAAATGGAGAAGAGTTGCTAAAAGCACTATCTAATGGAAAAATTAATCAAGCTGGTGGAATAAGTCCAGAATCTTTAGAAAAAATAAAATTATCAAATTACAAAATAAATACATCCACACTATCTAGGACTTTTGGTTTATTTTTTAATAATAGTCAAAATAAAATTTTTGAAGATCCTGCTATTATAAAAGCAATAAATAAAGCTCTTAATAAAGATTTTATAGTCGATGAAGTTTTAAAAGGTTATGGAAATGCAATAAATAGCCCTATTCCACAAAATATTTCTAATAAAGAAAATGATTATAGTTTTTCTTTATCTGAAATAGAAGAAGCAAAAGAATTACTCAAAAAATCTGGATGGAAAGATGGAGAAGATGGGATAATGGAAAAAGGAGGAAAAATAACAACAACAAAAATAAAAATCGTTAAAGGTAAAAAAATCACAGAGACATCAACAATAGATCTCGGACAGATTACGAAATTATCTTTTTCAATAACAACAGGAGATACAGCAGAACTAAAACAAGCAGTATCTATAATAAAAAATCAATTAATAAAAATAGGTATAGATGTTAATATTGATAAAGTATATGAAACAGGGCAACTAACTCAAATCATAAGAAATAGAGAATATGATGCTTTATTTTTTGGACAAACCATAAAACAAGAATCTGATCTATACTCTTTTTGGCATTCATCTCAAAGAATAGACCCAGGACTTAATATAGCAATGAGTAACAATAAAAACATAGATAATATACTTGAAACAGTACAAAAAACACCAGAAATTAAAAATAGAATACCTCTTTATCAGAAACTGGAAGAAGAATTCATCAAAAACCCTCAATCTGTTATGACATATTCCCCTAAATATATATACATAACACCTAAAACATTTAATAATATAAAAATAAACAATCTAAATAATTCATCGGATCGTTTTAATACTGTTTATAAATGGTATGCAAAAGAAGATCGAGTTTGGAAAATATTTACAAAATAAAAAAATAATATATGACAGAAAGAAAAATAATAAACAGTATTAAAACACAAAACATTAGAGTTTTAAACAGAGAACATAACAACAACATTTCTACAGATAGAAAAAATAGAAACTCAAATAATAGAACTCAAGTTGGTAAAAAAATATCAAAAAGTAGCTATCAATATGCAAACAATAAGGGTGGACGTAAATCTAACA
Source organism: uncultured Candidatus Saccharibacteria bacterium (assembly GCA_964446475.1). GTDB lineage: Bacteria > Patescibacteriota > Minisyncoccia > Phycocordibacterales > UBA9973 > UBA8515. Next base: position 43,248 of record CAYUOT010000001.1, read on the forward strand.
TTCTTCCCCCTCAAGATAAAAACAAAAATATAATTAATAAAAAGAAAAATAATACCATAAATAAAGTAGAAAATGGTGTTATAAGAATAATACCATTAGGTGGAGTTGAAGAAATCGGGAAAAACATGACGGCTATTGAAATCGGGAATGATATTATTGTAATAGATGCTGGTATGCAATTCAAAACAGAAAGCACTCCAGGAATAGATTATATTATACCTAATACAACATATCTCGAAGAAAACAAAGATAGAGTTCGTGCAATGTTTGTAACACATGGACACCTAGATCATATTGGTGGAATACCCTTAGTTATGAGTAGAATAGGCAACCCTCCTCTTTATTCAAGAAATCTAACTGTTCTCATGATAAAAAAGAGACAAGAAGAATTCCCACATTTACCTCCTCTAAATTTAAATATTGTAGAAAAAAATTCATCTGTATATGCTGGAGATATAAAAATTAGATTTTTTGGAGTAACACACACAGTCCCAGATTCTATGGGAATAATAATAGAAACACCATATGGTTTAATAGTAACCCCTGGGGATTATAAATTAGACCAGATAGATGGTGTAGTCCAACCAGAAGAAGAAAAAGAATATTCTATTTTTGACAAAGAAAAAGTTTTACTTCTTATGACTGATTCAACAAATGTTGAAAATGAAGGATATGCCCTATCAGAATCGAAAGTTCACGAAGGACTAGGAAATTTAATCAAGCAAATAACAGGAAGAACTATTATCGCAGCTTTTGCTTCTCACATAACACGTATTGTAAAAGTAGTAGAAATAGCTGAATCTCTTGGTAAAAAAGTAGCATTAGATGGTAGATCTCTAAAAACAAATATGGAGGTTTGCGAACAAGCTGGAATATTTAAACCTAAAAAAGGAACAATTATTCCTATTGAAGAAGTTGATAATTATGCCCCAAATAAAGTAATAATTTTAATGACAGGGGCTCAAGGAGAAGAATTTGCTGCGCTAGGAAGAGCTGCTAGTAAAACTCATAAAAAATTTAATATAAAATCAGGAGACACTATTATTCTGTCTGCATCCATTGTTCCAGGGAACGAAATGGCTGTTCAGGGATTAAAAGACAACCTTTCTCGTCATGGAGTTAGAATAATTAGCTATAGAACAAGTGAAGAATATATTCACGCAACAGGACACGGAAATCAAGAAGATATTAAATGGCTACACAGAAAAACAAAACCTAAATTCTTTATACCAATACATGGGCATCATTCAATGCTAGTTAAACACAAAGAGCTTGTAATATCATGGGGTATGTCAGAAGAAAATATTATTGTGCCTGACAACGGATCTATCATTGAAGTGATAGAAAATGGGAACAAGATTATAATGAGAAAAGAAAAAGTCCCATCTGGACCAATGATGGTAGATGGATTTTCTGTTGGAGATGAACAAGATGTTGTTATTAGAGACAGAGTAATGCTAGCACAAGATGGGATGTTTGTTTTAATAGCAACAATCGATGGAGGAACAGGAAAACTTAGAAAATCCCCAGACATAATATCTAGAGGTTTTATCTATTTAAAAGAAAATCAAGAACTTCTTCATCAAGTTAGATTAATAATTAAAAAAACAATAGAGGACGAAACTAGAGGACTCAAACCTATAGATTTTGATTTAATAAAAACAAGTTTAGGAGATAATATTTCTAAATTCTTATTTCAAAAAACAGCAAAAAGACCTTTGGTTATACCAGTGCTATTGAGTATTTAAAAATGTCAAAAATTAAAAATATATACATACTTTCATTTATATTTTCTCTTCATATTGCAATTCCTGCATATATAAATTCAACATTCCTAACAAATTTTATAGAAGAAAAATTTGTTGGTATCCTATACACAATAGCTTCCGTTTTAACGTTAATTCTTTTATCTAAAAGTTCTACTTTTTTGCAGAACTTTGGTAACAAAAAATCAATACTTATTTTTCTTACTATAAATATAATATCTCTAATTGGACTTATATTTTCAAGGAACTCCGCATTAATAGCTATGTCCTTTATTCTTTTCCTAGCGACTAACACTCTTACCTTTTTTTGCATGGATATATTTATAGAACACTTTAGCTCCACAGAAAAAACAGGAAAAACAAGAGGTCTATATCTTACAATATTAAATACAGCTTATATGTTGTCCCCTCTTATTGCCGCATTTATAATAACAAAAGAAGGAGGATATAAATCAATCTATATATTAGCATTGATAATGATAATAATTATGACCTTAGGGGTTTTATTTTCTGTCAAAAACTTTAATGATAGAAAATACAAAAGATTCCCATTTTTCCAAACATTCAAAGAATTACTAAAAAATAAAAGCCTAGAAAAAATAGTCTATATAAATTTTTTATTACAATTTTTCTATGCATGGATGGTTGTTTATACTCCAATATACCTATATGAACATATGGGTTTTAATTGGGAACAAATAGGTTTAATATTTACTATAATGTTGGCTCCTTTTGTTATTCTTGGGTTACCTATTGGTGTTCTTATTGATAAATATAATATAAATAAAAAGAAAATTTTAAATATTGGCTTTTTATTTTTAGTCATCTTTACTTCAATTATATTTTTTATAAACACAAATAATATAATACTTTGGGCTATTATTTTATTTATGACTAGAATAGGAGCAAGTCTAATAGAAACAACAAGTGAAATATCTTTCTTTTCTCAAACAGGAGACGAAGATGCTTCTCTTATAGGATTATACAGAGACATGAGCCCTATTGCTTATATAATAGCACCAGCTTTAGCTACGGTAGTATTTTTGATTTTCCCTTTTAAATATCTGTTTATTATATTAGGGTTAATAATGAGTTTCGGGTTTATTATTATAAATAAAATAAAAAAAGAAGATGCAATTTCCCATTAGAATAAATAAATATCTAGCAGAAAAAAAACTTTCAACCAGAAGAGGTGCTGATCTTTTAATAGAAAAAGGGTTAGTTTTTGTTAATGGGAAAAAGGCAAGACTTGGAGATTTGATAGAAAAAGATGACAAAATTATTTTAGATAAAAAAGCAGAAAAAAAATATTTTTATTATGCTTATAATAAAAATATAGGTGTATCAACAAATAAAGATAACAAATCTAAAGATATATTAAGTGTGACAAAATTCCCAAACAAAGTATTTCCTATTGGTAGATTAGATAAAGATTCGCATGGTTTAATAATATTAACAAATGATGGAAGAATAACAGATAGACTACTCTCCCCTAAATACATACACGAAAAGGAATATATTGTAAAAGTTGAACCAAATTTTACAGATAAATTTATAGAGCTTATGTCAAATGGTGTCCGTTTTGACAATTACATAAGTAAAAAATGTAAAGTTTGGAGAAAAGATAAATCGAAAAATATTTTCCATATAATACTAACTGAAGGTAAAAAAAGACAAATAAGAAGAATGTCTGAAGCCCTTCACCACAAGGTTATCGACCTAAAGAGAATAAGAGTGATGAACATAGAATTAGGAAAGATAAAAGATGGTGAATTTAGAGAAATAATAGGTGAAGAATTAGAAGTATTTTTAAAACTCTTAAAGATAAAATAAAAACTCCGCATTTGCGGAGTTTTTATTTTATAAAACTATTTAGCAATGTAAGGAATCAAACCCATAAACCTTGCTCTCTTTATTGCAATAGATAATTTTCTCTGATTTCTTGCAGTGACATCTGTTCTTCTTCGAGACATTATTTTTGCATTAGGAGATAGAAATCTTTTTAAAAGTTCTATATCTTTATAGTCTATATGTTTTATATTATTTGATGAAAAATAATCTTGTTTCATAATTTTTAATTTTTTATTTTATAAACTTTATAATTTCAACTAAAACGGTATATCTTCTATATTAATCTGCTCTTCAGGGTAATCAATAGTGTCAACATCTTCGGTTGCAGGTCTTGAATCTGGCGTGTTCGTTGACGAAGGTGAACTAGACCCACTTGTTTTATTACCAAATTGAATAGTATCAGCAATAATCTCTGTTCTATATTTCTTACTATTTGTAGCTGGATCATCCCAACTCCTAGTTTCAATCCTTCCTTCTACTAATATTTGATTACCTTTTTTCATATAAGTAGCAACATTTTCTGCTGTCCTACCCCAAACTACTATATTATGATAATCTGTTTTTTCTTGTTTTACCCCATTAGAATCTTTATAGACTCTATTTGTTGCTAATCCAAAAGTACAAACTTTATTGCCTGAAGCAATAGCTTTGAGTTCAGGATCACGAGTTAAATTACCAATAAGGATTACTTTGTTTAGATACATATAAATAAATTTTAAAGTTAATAGTCATAAAGTATAAAGTTTGACTTTGAACTTTATAATCCTTACAACTTTCTACTAACATTATAACCTTTTACTAAAACAAAATACAATTAAGCAACTAGTGCATCTATTTCTTTATCAATAACCTCTTCATCGATAACTTCCTCACTAGATGAAACAACAGAATCCTGAGTCTTAGCTGAGGAAACTCTACGCTTTTCACCTCCTCTATATGCACGCTTTTGAGAAATAGTATTTTCTCTAACAGTTTTAATCAAAAGATAACGTATTATCTTTTCATTTTTATCTAAGGCTTCTTTTATAACTTGAGCAGATTCTGGAGTACACTCAAACTTAATCCAACCAAAATAACCATAAGAAAACTTTTGTTTCTTGTTGTTAATAGATCTAGTCATTTCATAAGACAATTCCATCATCTTAGGAAATTCTTCTGATATAAAAGAAACATTATTTGAAGAAAGAAAATCTTTAAAAGCAGTAACTTCCCCTGCAAGATTTTCTTCAGCAATTGTAGGAACCATATGATAACCTACTTCATAAACACAAAGACGAGAATCTTCTTTTGATTCATCTTCTGTTATTTTTTTAACTTTAGCCATTATAACATGCGTAAAAACGCTTTAATAATTACTTTTAATAAATGCTCCGCTATGGACCTGTGTGTACCGGCTTCAGGGCCGGAACAAACGAAACATATAGACACAATAGCAAAATAAGGACTAAATGTCAAAAACAAATGAAGCGAGGCCTACGGCCTCGCTCTTTTTGAAATTACCTTTTAAATAGCTGGTTCTACTGGAGCTACTGGTTCTACTGGAGCTACTGGTTCTACTGGAGCTACTGGTTCTACTGGAGCTAC
>CAYUOT010000001.1:48548-67502 GCA_964446475.1 uncultured Candidatus Saccharibacteria bacterium
TGGTTCTACTGGGGCTACTGGTTCTACTGGGGCTACTGGAGCTACTGGTTCTGGAGTTTGTTCTTTTGGAGCTTCTACTACTCCTCCAGCACTTCTCAACATTTGCTTGAACTGTTCTTTAGTAACACAAACCTCATCTACACAAACATCACCATTTATATTAAATTTATCTACTGTCAATTCACGAATTAATACAATTTGGTCTTCCAAGAAATTTAAAATCAATGAACCAAGCGAAGTTGCAGAAGTAATATCAAGCGAAGATAAATCTTTCACCATCAAATCCATCTCCTTAATAGCATTCACAACAGTAGCGAGGATAGGACGATCAGAGATGGTGAGGTAACTCTCTCCGGTTTCTGGATCTACTCTTTTGCCTAATCCAACGGCTTCTGGAATAGCAAGTTGTAAGTTTTGAGCAGAGAATCCAACGTATTCATGTTCTGTTTCTAGTCCACTCTTTTCATTCCATTTGTAGATGATTGGATTAATTTCCATTATTCTTTCTAATGCTGATTTTTGTTTTTCTGTTATAACACTATCGATATCGTTGTTTGTATTTATATCATCGGTGTTATTAGTATCTTCGTCAGTTTCTGTATTATTAGTATCACTATCAGTGTTATTTATCTTATTATCATAATAACCTATGATATTCTTTAATCTTTCATCAGATGATGCTGTGATATTACCATTTGCATCTGTAGTGAGTGTACCTGCTCCGTATGAAGTGTATTGGACGTTACCGGAAAAGTAGTGGTTGGTGATTGTTGTTGCTCCCCAGGTAGCGGTATTGGAACCGTGGCCAGTAGCGTTGTAACCGAGGACGATTTCGTTGTTGCTACCGTCTTGGAGAGCTTTGGTGTTAGAGCCAAGGAAGAGAGAGTTTAAAGATGCATTTAATGCAGTTGAACCATTGGCTATATACGCCCCTGATTGATATCCTTCTGCTACATTATTATTACTATTACTACTTGCAGTACCTGTGCCTGAACATGGTGTTCCGTTGTGAGTGAATATCGTGCCAGGAGTAGAATTTGATGCTCCACATGTAGTGAAGTTGGTCGTTCCAGTTGATATTATTGTATATGTAACTCCAGATATTAATGACCCGGCGGTTAGTTTTTTACCACTGTTGAAGAGAGAGTAATATCCATTTGCGGTGTTTTGAGATCCTGTGGTGCTGGAGAAGAGAGAATAAGATCCATTTGCGGTGTTTTGAGATCCTGTGGTGTTGGAGCGGAGAGAATAATATCCATTTGCGGTATTGAAATATCCTGTGGTGTTGGAGTAGAGAGAATCAGACCCATTTGCGGCGTTTTGAGATCCTGTGGTGTTGGAGCGGAGAGAATCAGTTCCGTTTGCGGTGTTTTCAAATCCTGTGGTGTTGGAGAAGAGAGATTGAAATCCATTTGCGGTGTTGTAATATCCTGTGGTGTTGGAGAAGAGAGAAAAAGATCCATTTGCGGCGTTTTGAGATCCTGTGGTGTTGAAGTAGAGAGATTGCACTCCATTTGCGGTGTTGTTAAATCCTGTGGTGTTGGAGCGGAGAGAATAATATCCATTTGCGGTGTTTTGATATGCTGTGGTGTTGGAGTAGAGAGATTCCACTCCATTTGCGGTGTTTTGATATCCTGTGGTGTTGGAGTATAAAGATTGATATCCAAATGCAGAATTATCTAATCCTGTATTATTCGCCGCAGTTGTACTTCCTCTTAAAGATTGATAACCAACGGAAGTATTTGTATTCGTCCAAGGGGTTAGAGTGTCGTTTGCGTTTCTTTGAGATTCATAACCAATAGCAACACCGTTTGAACCAGTTTTGTTGGAATATAAAGAATAGAAACCATTGGCGGTATTGAAAGAACCAGTGGTATTAAGGTAGAGAGATAAATACCCATTAACGGTGTTTTCATTTCCTGTGGTGTTGAAGTAGAGAGAATGAGCTCCATTTGTAGTGTTGTAACGTCCTGTGGTGTTGGAATAAAGAGAAGCAAGTCCATTTGCTGTGTTGCCAAAACCGGTGGTGTTGGAGAAGAGAGATTGAAATCCATTTGCGGTATTATAATGTCCTGTGGTGTTAGAGTAGAGAGACTGATAACCAATAGCTGTATTATAGTCTGCCTCATTTGTTCCACCAGAAGATCCAGATATTCCAGCTTGATAACCTAAGAATGTATTTCCTTGTGCACCTGCGACTAGATTTAACCCCGCACTTGTTCCACCTTTTGTATTATAATCAGAGTCACTAGAAAGTCCGCCACCTGAAACAGCAGACCATGTTAATACCCCACTGCCATTATTTGTTAAAACAGTATTTGCTCCACCTTGAGAAGTTGGTAAATCATAATCCACTCCTGCAATATAGAGTTTATTTATTGGACGAGTTGATGAACCAAAAGATAATTGATTTGATGCGGTATTAGTTGCATTACCTCCAATGGCAATAGAGTTTGAAAAACCACCAGTTCTAGTTGATTTACCAATTAAAATAGAAAAGTTTTCTGAATTACCAGTGTTATTTACTGTGTCATTATAACCGGCACTTTGACCGATGAATATAGAGTTGGATGCATTATATGCATAATAACCAGCGCCAGCTCCTAAAAAGTTTGAGTTATTGGCGGAGGTAGCACCAGAACCAGCAGTATTCCCTAAGAAGTTAGAAAAAGAGGCGTTAGTGGCATTATAACCAGCGCCAGCTCCTAAAAAGTTAGAGTCATTAGCAGAGGTGGCACCAGCACCAGCACCATTTCCTAAGAAGTTAGAATAAAAGGCAGAGGTGGCACTAGAACCAGCATAAAGCCCTAAGAAATTAGAAAAAGAGGCGTTAGTGGCATTAGAACCAGCACTAAATCCTAAAAAGTTGGAGTTATGGGCGGAGGTAGCACCAGAACCAGCACTATCTCCTACAAAAAAATTATTTAAATTATTTCCACCAAGTGACAATATTTTTTTATTATCATAATTGTAAACTTCCAAAGATGGACTGACACCAACTTCTTTAATAGAAACATTATCAATAGAAAAAGTAGAATTATCATTCCAATCCGATAATTCAAAATAAATAGTTTCTGTACCTGTATAATTTGAAGTAAATACAGAAGAATTATCACCATCTATAAAATTGGGGTAACTACCAGTATGAATGTTATCAAACCAGTAATAAACTTCATCATTTGCCACACCAGAAAGAGTAAAACTTACTAAGTATGTTTTACCTGATTCAACTTCAAACTCTGTAGATACATCTGCCCAATCTTCTACACCTGTATAATTAACAGTGAGCTTACCATTATCATAAGATCCTGTATCATAAAGATTCCAACCGGTGGCATCAGTATCGAAATTTCCATTTGATATAAGTTCAGGACCGGAAGCTGTAACACTACCTTTTACGGTCAAAGCAGCACTAGAAGTATTTGTGCCTATTCCAACATTACCACCAGTAAAATAAATATTATTCTCATTATCTTGCCATTGAGTGAAAGTTAATAAAACTGTGCAATTTGTATCTGTCGGAGCACATTCGGGGTCAAGAGTTGAACCGGGAGCGTATTTGTTACCATCGAATAAAGCAAAGATGTTTGCGTAGGCACCGAGGAGTAAAAAGAAAAAAGACATTGAGAAGATTTTCAACCAATGTTTCTTGAATAAATTATTAATTTTCATTTGCATATTTTTATTATACTAAATAAAAATATAGATATCAAATAAATTGATATGTATAAATAATTAAATCTTGAAAATTGTCTTTATGTTTTGCAAAATTTTAATTCGAACCTCTTCTAACTCCATATTTTTCAGCTGAGCAATATGCCTGTAAACCTCTTTTACCATTTGAGGTTCACATCTCTTCCCTCTGTACGGAACAGGAGACGCAAAAGGAGCGTCAGTCTCTGCCATTATCAGATGGATTGGTATCATTCTTATTACATCATCATAATCATGAGAGAAAGTTATCGGTCCATCAAAAGACATAGAAAAACCGAGCTCAATAATTCTTTTAGCTATTTCTATATCTCCTGCAAAGAAATGAAAATTAGCATGGAGGCTCGGATTTTCTTTCTTATAAACTTCTAAAATATCTAATACATCAATATATGCATCCATAGTCCCCTTACTAGCACGAGCATGTATCATAAGTGGTTTACCAGTCTCTAATGCTATTTTTACATGAAGATGAAATATTTCTTTTTGTTTGTTTTTAAAATCTTCTCCACTCTCTCGAAAATAATCCAGTCCACACTCCCCTATAGAAACAACTCTACTATTATGAGCAAGTTTAAGCATTTCATCATAATTAAATTCTTCTATTAGAACGTCACTTGGATGAAGACCCACAGAAGCAAAAAGATTGTCATATTTTTCTGCTAACTGTACAGCAAACACAGAAGTTGCAAAATTTGCTCCAACTGTAATTGTAGTAATATTTTCATCTTTTAATTTCTTGATAATATCTTCTCTATCATTATCAAACTGCTCTAGGTTTAGATGAGAGTGTATGTCTATGTATTTTGGGTCCATAATTATTTTCTTAAAAACAATGGCTCTATTGGTTTTTTGTTTTGTTTTATTGATTCAATTATTTTCTGAGATGTTTCAGGAAGAAGAGGTATAAGCATGTATGCTATATCATATAATTTTTCTACATTTTCTTTTATAAGAATTTTTCCTTTTTCTTCATCTATTTTAATAACTTTGAATGGCTCAGTTTCTTGAATCCTCTTGTCAAGCTCCCCTACTTTATCCCAAACAAATGATATAGCTTTCTGAATATCAAAATAATTCATATGATCTGAAAACATAGAAGAAACTTCTCGTTTCTCTAAATCAAAATTGCCGTCTAAGTATTTTTCTGATAAAGTTAAAATTCTCGATGTAAGATTTCCCAAACCATTTGCTAGTCCTGAATTATATGAATCCTTAAATCTTTCTACGGTAAATGGACTATCTTCAAAACTACTTATTTCTTTAAGTAAGAAAAATCTAAGAGCATCAACTCCATATTCTTTTACAATATCTCTAGGATCAACAGTATTTCCAAGAGTTTTCGACATTCTAATACCACCATCTCCTGTTATAAATCCATTGATTATTATCTGATGAGAATTTGGTAACTTAGCGGCCATAAGCATAGCTTGCCACATCGCTCCTTGGAAACGAGTATTATCTTTTCCACAATATTGGGTAGGATTTCCTTTTATCCAATATCTCTGGAATTTTTCACTTTTGACAAGTTCATCTATAGTAGAAATATCTTCATCGGCTAATGTTGAAATATAATTTGTAAGTGCGTCAAACCAGACATACATTACATGGTCATGATCTCCTGGTACTTCTATACCCCATGGCATTTTCTCTTTCAAACGAGAAATAGAGAAATCTTGAAGACCATTTTCTATAAAATTTTTGATTTCATTGAAACGAAACTCGGGAACTATAAAATTTGGATTTTTTTCATAGAATTCTAGTAACTTCTCCGTAAAAGCTGAATATTTAAAAAAATAATTTTCTTCTTTAATTATTTCTAATTCTTTTCCTGGGTGAAGAGGGCAAAAACCATCCACAAGCTCGCTGTCTGTCTTTTCGCTTTCACATCCAACACAATATTTGGCTTCATAGTTCTTCTTATAAATATAGCCATTCTTCTCTACCACCTTCCAGAAATCTTGAGCGATTTTAATATGACTTTCATCTGTCGTCCTTATGAAGTGAATCTCAGGAGTAAGACCAAACATAGAAAGCTGGTCTTTAAATATTTCAAAATTCTTATCGACAAACGCTTGAACATCGAGACCTTCTTCTTTGGCTTTATTATAAATTTTTATTCCATGCTCATCTGTACCTGTATTAAAATACACATCATAACCAATATTTTTTTTATATCTTGCTATGGCGTCAGCTCTCACAAGTTCAAGAGCATGCCCCATATGAAGAGGAGCATTTACATAAGGGAGTGTTGTTGTGAGAAAGAAATTTTTAGACATAATTATGAATTCTTCCGTACTGTTTTCTTTTTTTCGACATCATCCATAAATTCTAATAAACAAACAGCACAAGGAATAGCAAGAACAACCCCCCAGAAACTAGCCAAATGCCCACCGACAAGTACAGAAATAATAACAACCAACGGTGAAATACCTATAACATTCTTTACAATGAGAGGATATATCAAATAATTTTCAAACTGATGAAGAATAAAATAAAGACCAGAAGTAATAAGAGCAAGGGTAATCCCCCCATCTAGATAAGCAAAGATTGCGGCTGGAATTGTCGCCACAAAAATCCCATAAGGTATAAGTTCACATACAGCTGTAATAATTGCTAAAAGTAAAGCATACTTCACACCCATAATTGTAAGACCTAGATAAACAAGCATCCCCATAATAATACCTAGTAATACTTGGCCTTGAAACCATAAGCCGATTTTTCTTTCTGTTCTTCTCCATAGATTTATTGCATATTCTTCTTGCTTTGCAGGAGTAATTATTCTTAAAAAATTCTCTACTCCTCTTTCTGTCAATGATAAAAATAAAGATAAAATAAAAATCAATAACAAGTTAAACACACCACCAAAAGCTTGACCAAAAATATTAAAGAAACCGCCAGATACGCTGTTTATAAGATTTTGACCACTCTTAATAACATCTCCAATGGAAGAATCAGAAGAAATAGTTGAAACAACTTGTTTAGCGCCAGAGATAGTTTCTGGCTGGAAAGTATTCAAAACACTACTATTCGGTATATATTTACCAAGAGATTCAACGAGTGTTGACATTTCATCTATAAATACTGGCAAGAAAATATATGAGATACTAACGAGAATACCTATAACAAGTGCGTAAATACAAAAAACTATAAGAGTTCTATTCTTCAAGTATGGCTTTAGCTTAATGACTGCCGCTTCAACAAAAGAAGCAATAACAATAGAAGTCAGAATAACTAAAATAACATTGTATAGCTTAAATAAAGCAAAGATTAAAATACCAAAAATTGCAATTCGAACAAGAGTGCTATTAGAAATATTAATATTTAATTTTTGAGAATTATTTTCCATACATTATATAGTATCACAAATTTATTTAGAATTTTAGTATTTTTGTAAGAGATTTTTTATCTTTAATCGGACCAATAATAGCAAGATTAAGATTTTTATCAACAAATATTTCTCTGGCTATTTTCATTATATCTTCACTTGTTACTTTTTTTATTTCTTTAATTTTTTCATCCATTGTTTTTATTTCTTTTTTCAAAAGCTCCTGTCCTCCATAAAAATTAGCAACATCATCTGTTGACTCAAGAGACATTTTCATATTTCCAACTAAAAATGATTTCACTTTTTCTAATTCTTTATCACTAACTTTTTCTTCTTTTAATCTATTACACTCCTTTAAAATTTCCTTGAGTGCTTCTTCAAATTTAGCATTATTTACTCCAGCAGAAATTTGAAAGGCTCCATGATCAATAGATGTGTTATTGGAAGTACGAACATAATAAGCAACCCCGAGTTCTTCTCTTAATTTTATAAATAATCTTGAACTCATTCCAGCACCCAAAACGGCAGAAAGCATTGAAACTTTTATATTTTTTTTATCAAACATGGAAAAGGACCTAACTCCTAAAACAAAATGTGTTTGATCTGTATCTTTATATTTTATTGTGAATTCTGGTTTTGTCTGTTTTTCTTTAGTCTTCTCTTTATTGGCTCCTTTCTTTGTATTTATTTTGCTAAAATATTTTTCTATTTCTTTATAAACAGAATTATTATCAATAGAACCTGCAACAACAACAACTGTTTTATCTGCCACATAATGATTATTTTTATAATCAATAAAATTCTGACGGACCATATTCTCTATATTTTCTCTTGTCCCAACAATTTTTCTACCTGAGGGCTGGTCTCCGTACAAAACATTTTCGAATAAATCTTGAACATTCATATGAGGCATGTCTTCATACATATTCATCTCTTCTATTATTACTCCTTTTTCTTTATTCATCTCATTTTCAGGGAAGGTTGAGTTCAAATATATATCAGAAATTATTTCAAAAACTTTTTTGAAATTCTTTGCATCACTTTTCGCATAATAACCAGTATATTCATTACCTGTAAAAGCATTATATTGACAACCTAAAGAATCTAGCTCGAGAGATATCGATTGAGGATTTGGTCTATTTTCTGTGCCCTTAAAACACATATGCTCAAGAAAATGAGAAATCCCATTTACTTCTTTCAATTCATAATCACTCCCAGCACCTACAAGTACCAGTACTGTCACTGTTGGGTTATCTTTCATTGGTACAGTCACCACTCTAAGTCCATTTTTATATATTTTCTTTTTTGCTTTTAACATCAGGATATTCTAGCACAAAACTGATTTCTATAAAAATCCCACATGTCTGACATGTGGGATTTTATTAATTCAATCTTTCTTTTATATATTTACTTAGATTTTCTTTTTGTATACGCTCCTGCGTCCCCGTATCACGGTCACGGATAGTAATAGAATTGTCTGCGAGAGTGTCAAAATCAATAACTATACACCAAGGAGTACCGATCTCATCTTGTCTTCTATAACGTTTACCAATATTCCCATTGTCATCCCACATAACTCTACCAAATTCTTCTTTGAGTTCTCTATAAACTAAATGCGCATAATCACGAAGCTCTGGTTTGTTCTTTAGAAGTGGAGACACTGCACAAATAATAGGAGCTATGGATGGTTTAAAAGAAAGATACGGCCTCACTTCTTCCCTACTATCGTCTTCTTTATAGCTACTTACAAGTAAAGCAAGAACTGTTCTATCTAAACCAAAAGAAGGCTCTATCACATGAGGAATAATTTTTGAATTAGTTTCCTCATCTTGATATGTTAATTTGTGATTATTCAAATCAAAATTTGTTCTATAAGCTAAACCATAGAGTTCTTTTTTCCCAAAAGGAAAATCAAATTCAAAATCAATAGTGCGTTTTGAATAATGAGCTAAATCTTCATTTTCTACTTCAAGTTCATGAACCCTTCCCATATCAAGACCAATAGAATCCATCCATTCAAATATTTCATCTCTCCAATATTCAAAATATTTTTGCCAATTATCTTCTTTTATAAAATATTCTATTTCCATTTGTTCGAATTCACGGACACGAAATATAAAATCTCGTGGAGTTATCTCATTCCTAAAAGCCTTACCAATCTGAGCAATACCAAAAGGAAGTTTGGGATGAAAAGAATCTACAATATTTTTAAAATTAACAAACATCCCCTGTGCTGTCTCTGGACGAAGATATATCGTTGAAGAAGAATCTTCGACTGCCCCTATTTGAGTTTTAAACATCATATTAAATTGTTTTGATTCTCCAACAAGAGATCCACAATCATCACACTTACCTGATTCTTTTAGCTGGTCCTCTCTAAATCTGCGCTTACATTTTAAACATTCAACAAGAGGATCTGAAAAAGTCTCAACATGACCCGAAGAAACCCAAACAAAAGGACTCATTAAAATTGCTGCATCTACTCCATACATATCATCACGAGAATCAACAAATTTCTTCCACCAAGAACTTTTTATATTATTCTTAAGCGCAACTCCAAGAGGTCCATAATCCCAAGTCCCCGCAAGTCCACCATAAATTTCACTACCTTGATAAATAAAACCTCTACGTTTTGCAAGCGATATTATATTTTCCATTAATTTTTCTTTTTTATCCATATAAAATATTTATAATTATTGAGTAACAGAACCATCTCCCCCTGATCTATAATAAGCATCTGAAGTATTAATTGACCTATAAGTATTATTTACTGTTATGTTCGTATGTGTATCTAAACCACTAAGATTTGTTTCTTCTAGAATTTTTGGACTTGTTTTAACTTGAGACAAAGATGGTCTTAAAGAAATAATAAAAGAAACTTCTCTATTTGAATCAACACCAACTCCTGCATTTACATAACCTATATCCCAAATTACTTCTCTTGTGTATTCATTGTATTTTAAACTCTCTCCTGTGGATGAACTTAATCCATCCCACTCAACATAAATAGGTAATTTCGTCACAGCTTTAGCTCCAGAAACTCCATTAATAGTATTAGATAGGCTCAATCGAACCAAGTATTTAGTTTCATTTTCAGCTTTTAATGGCAATGAACCAGAAAGATACTCAGAGGATGCCACAATTTGAAATTCTGATAAAATTTTAATAATTTTATTTGAAAAATTATCAACATTTTGGAAGAACGATCCAGAAGAAGCCTGCCTACCTCTTATAGAAACACTTATAGAAGCTTGAGGGTTATTTTTACCCCCAGACAATCCAACAAATGTTTTTGTTCGAAAAGAAAAAGAAAATGACCCACTTGCCCCAGCCCCTATTTCAGACAAAAAAGGTATAGTGTTTTTATCCCATACAATTTTATTATTATATGAATCATAAAAACCTTCTTTTGAAATAATTGATTTATCTAAAAATCCATCACCAGTAACTTCGGCTATTATGACGGCATCATTTATTTTAGATGGTGTATTATTAGACCAAACAATTTTAACATTTACATTTTCTCCACCAGAAACAGAATCATCAGCTATAATTTGAGCTTCAAGAAAAGGCCTTGTGACTGAAATATTATGTAAAAGAGAATTATATATAACACTAACCTTCGATTTATCAGAAGATTGACCGAGTCCTGCATATGCATATATAACCTTATTTTCCTTATCTTCCCCACTTAATTTCCCCCTAACTATAACATTAAATGGTTTTGTTTTATCTATAGTAGATAGATTCCAAACTGAATTACCAAAATCTGGACTAGGAACTGCCTCAATAAATTCAAAACCAGAAGGATAAGATAATTGTAATATTGTATTTTCTTCAACACTAGAAGTATTTAAAATAGTATTTACACCAAAAGATATCTCTTGGTTTAAAACAGCCTCCCTAGGTGCATTTATAGTCAAAGAAATAGGAGCCTTACTTATTGTTACAGGATATAAAGATTCTTTAGTAAAAATAGAATTAGAACCTTCTGATTTATATTCAATTCCAAATTTTATATTTCTTATTGAATTTTCTTCACCATAAAGCCGAACTTTTACATTTTTATTAATAGTTTCTCCTGATTTTATTATACCAATTTCTTGATTTGGTAATCTTGTGACATCAGAAATATTTTCCCCAGCACCATTGGGATATTCAACAATTAAATTTACAGCACTTAAATCTACATTATTCTTATTTGCTATTTCAACAAGAAGATTTAATTCTTCTCCTCCAGAAACAAAAGCATTCCCCAAAATATTTATATTAATTTTTTCATTTGAAACAAGAGTATTTTGTCCAAAAAACATATAAAGAGAATATAAAGCAGCAACCAGAAAAAAAACAAATGATAACACAAAAAATTTCTTTAGAATCGGGGTTCTTGGTTTTTTTTCTTTAATTTCCTTCATTTCTTTTTCTAATTCTTCTTTATTCCACTTTTTATCAACTTTGTGTGTAACTTCATGTAAAACCCCAGACAAATGGTGATTTATATCTTTATTTTTAATATCATAAAGACTATATTTGATGTCTTCAATTTTATCCCTATCTTTGTCTATCATAAATATATAATAGCACAAAGAAAATATAAATTACAGATGGCTTTCAGAAATAGCCTTGTTTATATGAGAAATTATAAATTGTCTTTCTTGAAGAAGAATTTCAATCTTTGAGTCTTCAAAAGAAGATGATAAATATTTATTTAATATTCCATTATCTCCCACATATCCTAAAGAATTCATAATGCGAAGAACTAGATGAATTTCTAAAGCTTCTCTTTTTTCTTTAATTATTTCATCATCCAATAAATATAAAGCTTGAATAAAATCATCAAAAATTTCAAAACTTGACTCTTCCCCTTTACATAGACGATCAAGTAATGAACTTACACGAGCAATAATTAATATTGATTCCTTGTTAGATCGAGCAAAGACAAAAGATTCTATAGGTTTTGCACTCGTTATCCTCCAAACTTCTTTTCCTCTAACAAGGTCTATATTTGCATAAAAGAAATCCTGCAGAGCAAAACGATTCTTTGATTTATGAAGCCGTATCCCCTGACAAACAGCCTTTATAAGCCCAAACTCACGAGTGTAAATAGTAAAAACCTTGTTAGCCTCGCCAATATTTCTTGATGAAAGAATAAATCCGTGTGTGTGATAAATATGATGCATAAATTAGGTTCTAGTTTAGAATATTTCTAGCAGATAGAAATAGTTTTTAATTATTAGTGATATATTTTCTAAAATTATTTAAAATAAATTGTTCAAAATTTTTATTATCACCTTTTCCATAATCAGAATATAATTCTAATATTATATCTCTTAATTTATTACCACCTTCACTATTATCAATTAAATTGTTTGTAAAGACTTCAGTATAAGTCTTTACAAATTCTTCTTTTAATAAATAAAGTGGATTTTCTCCATAATTATTTTTTAAATTTTCACTAGCAAGTTCTCTTATTTTTTCTTTTTCTTCTTGTGATAAATTATTAAATAATTTAGAAATTATTGGGTTTATAATTCCATGAGATAATTCATGTTTTTGATTTTCAATATTATCTATATTAGAAACAATAATCTGCTCTTCATAAAAACTAGAAAAATTTCTACCGTAATTACTTTTTAAAACTGGATTTGTTGGTATAAAATTTATTTTTTTAATATTTGTAGTTTTTATATCTGGTCTAAAAAATGCTATTAATTTTTCTTCAATATTTATGATCTCATTAATACCATCTTTTCTCTTTTTAATATCTTCTTCTATTTCAGATTTTATTTCTTTATTTATATCTGTATTAGAAAAATCTTTTGAAAAATTATCTAAAATATCAAAAAATTTATTATAAATAACTGCCGGGTCTTTTATATCCTTATAATGCTGTCCAAATATTTTTACCAATTTATCCAACCTTTCTTTATTCCTGTATGCAAGAGTCAAATTTGACATCTGTTCTTCATTTATCCCAAGGTTACTTAATTCATTTAAAGAGTTCTTAATATCTTCACTAATTGGGTTATTTTCAAAATACCCAGAAATCTTCTTAGATAAAATTGTTTCTGAGTCTCCAAAATCAGGATTTAAACCTTTTTGTATTAGAGTATAAATAAGAAAACCATCTTCTTTCTCTGAAACAATTTCAGGGGTTTTCATTATTTCTATTTTTTCAACCAATGATTCTTTTTTGATTATTTTAGGAAATCCTTCCATGAGACTTATATTTTACCATAAATTACTATAAACCAAACCATAACGACTTTCTGTGACCGCAAAAAGTCGTTATGGTTACAATAAAACAGGTTTGGCGAAGCCAAACCGCTTTTATTAATAATTAACTAAGAAATGCCTCTATCTTTATTTTCAATTTTTTCTAATTCTCCAACTCTATAACCACTATTATATTTTGTGTTATTAATCTCTTCTTCCTCTTTTTCTTGAAGTTTTTGTATCTCAGGGTCACCTTTAAATTTATCTTCTTCTAAATCTACCACCCCAAAAACTTGATCCAAAAGTTCATCTTCTTCTCTCTCGTAAGGATCTTCATAATTTTTATTATCTCTATTCATTTCACGAAGTTCACCTCTTACCATCCTTTCCTTTTTAGAATCTGGTATAGTTTTTAAATTATCTTTTTGACTACCAGTATTTTGTCTCCTTTTTTCTTTTCTATAATCATAATACCCATTAATAATTTTCCTTAAAAATTTAGCTTTTGATAAAAAATAAGGCAAAGAATCTTCTTTTAAACCTTCTCTCCCAAGATAAGCCTCCTGTTTTATTAAATTAATTTCATTTTCAAATATTTCATCATCTAATTTTTGATTCTCAAAATCAGGACCTACATGAGCAACATTAATATTGTCTTGAAAAAAATTAATCGGCTTTTCTTCTATTTCTTTTTTCCCCCTCTCTACTTCTTCTTCTGTTGTATCATCTAATTCTAAAAATTCTTCTATATTTTCTTTTGAAATATTATCTATTTGCTCTCCTAATAAATCTTCTACATCACCATCATATTCTGCTATTTGTTCATTGGGTATATATTTAAAAGCTTCACCTGTTTTTATGCTAACACCTGGATCATTTTCAGTTATTCGATTTTGCTCATCCAATGATTCTTCGCTATGGGGAATATTTTTGTAATCTGAACCACTCAATTCAAAAGGTTTCCCTGACTTTTTTATATTTTTATTAAATTCTAATGATTTCATAATATAAATTATACTAAAGAGAGTTTAAATATTCAATTGCTTTTTTCAAAACATCTTTTCTTGTTTCATAAAAATTAAAAGTATTTATTGCTTCTTCAAAATCTGCCCATTTATAATCTTTAATTTCGCTCTCTTCTATTTTAATATTTTTATTTTTAACAAATCCAACAAAATAACCATTAGTTTTCAAATATTTTAAACCCTTTCTTTCAATTTCATATTCTTCAAAAATTATTGGCTTATCTAAAATATCAATATCAGAAATATTAGTTTCTTCAAAAGTCTCTCTTTTTGCTGTTTCTATTTCTGTTTCCCCCTCTTCCATATGTCCTTTCGGAAAACTCCATGTACCTCTCTTGTTTTTATGTTGCAATAACAAAAACTCATAACTTTCATTACTTCTATAAACGATAACTATTCCATAAGAAAACTCTTTATTCATATTTGGAGATAGATAAATTAAAGACAAACTCTCCTATTTGGATAATCTCACCTTCTACTTCTTTAAATAAAAGATTTTTTACCCCAACCTGTTTTATCAAAGAATTCTTAAACTTATTCAAAAATTCTTGTTCCCTAACACCAGTTTTAATTTCTAAATCAATTAAATCATTTGGGTTTAATCCATTTTTCTTTCTAAAATCTTGTAGCGCTCTTACAAATTCACGATAATAACCTTCAGATCTAAGATTTTCTGTAATATAAGTATCAAGAAAAACATCTTCATCTAAGATTTCAGAAGTATTATATGTAGATGAAACAGATTCACTTCCAGAAATATTTTTTATTATTTCTATTTCTTTAACATTTATTTCATCTTTAATAATTTCTAGATATTCTTCTTCTAATTCTATTTTATTCTTATCAGAGGAAGATTCTTTTACTTGTATTTTCGAAAGAGGCTGGCGGACAGGAATACCTGATTTCTGCCTTGCTTTTAGTCCAAATGTCACTATCTCTCTGGTCTTCGCCATTTTTTCTACAACCATCTCGCCCAGGCCTTGCCTGGACATATCTAAGAAAGACCATTCTGTCAAATGTACACTTTCCGCATCTCCATCCACTTTTAACTTTTGCCAAATATCTTCAGAAGCAAATGGTGCAAATGGTGCCATTAATTTTGCTAAATTTTTAAGAACGAAATATAAAGTTTGTTTTGCTTCTTTTTCTCCTTCCTTTAATCTTTCACGGCTTCGTCTAACATACCAAGTCGAAAGTTCATCTATAAAATCACGAATGGCTCTCACTGGTTCAAGCAATTTATAATTCTCAATATTATTAGTCACATCTTCTGTGAGTTGATTAAATCTAGAAATAATCCATTTATCTAAAACATGAGCCTCTTTGAGGCCTTGCCTTGGACTCCCTAAAGGCAAGGCCTCTTCCCGGCTCTCTAAACTCTTATCTCTATATAATTCATAGAAAGCCAAAACATTGTAAAGCAAATTAAATACTTTATTATTAAGTTCAGAGACAGTCTTCTCATCAAAATTCTTTGATTCACCTGGCTGATTTACAGAATACATCCACATACGAAGAGTATCAACTCCATATTTATCCATCATAACCCATGGATCAACAATATTTCCAAGTGATTTGCTCATTTTTTTACCATTTGCATCTAATATGTGCCCCAAACAAATAACGTTTTTATAAGCTTTACCCTTCCTCATTATTGCTCCAACTGCATGAAGAGTATAAAACCATCCACGAGTCTGATCAATAGCTTCAGAAATAAAGTCCGCAGGATACCCTGCCCCACTATCTATCAAATCTTTATTCTCAAACGGATAATGATCTTGTGAAAAAGGCATTGTCCCAGAATCCAACCAAACATCCATAACTTCTTTTGTCCTTTCTAATTTCCCACCACATTCACAAACAAGCTCAATTTCATCAATATATGGTTTATGAAAATCAAGTTCATAATTTTCATTATGAGGAATGGAAGTAAAATCCAACTCTTCAAATTCAGCATTCTTTAAATAAGTAAAATCTTTTATCATCCCTAAAGTTTCTTTTGCACAAAAACCTTTTACCCCAGCAGAAGCCAACCAGCACGGGCCTCCGTGTGTAACAATTAAAATATTTTTCCCTTTATAATTACTTTCTAAATCATAAAGAAAACTCATAGTACGATTTTTTACATCGTTCCATGTCTCACAACCTTCTGCTCCTTTATAGAATGTTTCTTCATTGTTTGGATAATCATTATGATAATCATGCCAAGATTTACCTTCATAAGAAGGAAGAGACATTTCATGAAGCCTATCGTCTATAATTATATCTTCTTTTTTGTATCCAATATTAGAGGCAACAATTTCTGCGGTTTCTTTTGTTCTTAGAAGAGGTGAAGAAAAGATTAAATCAATTTTTTTATCTTTTAAAATTAAAGCGCTTTCTTTAACTTGTTCTTTCCCTTTTTCTGTAAGATGATGCTCATTATTCACAGCAGAACTAATAATGTCTGTAAGATTGCTTTCTGCTTCCCCGTGTCTCATCATTATATATTTATTATCTGATTTTTTAGTTTTAGATTTTATATCATCTAAACCACCAACAACTTCTCTTTTCCCACAATCATTGCAAGTCCAAACAGGAAGAGGTGTTCCCCAATATCTCTCACGAGAAATAGCCCAATCTTTAATATCGGAAAGCCACTCCCCAAAACGACCCTCTTTTATATATGAAGGTTCCCAGTTTATACCTTTATTCTCTTCTACCATTTTTTCGCGAAGCTCTGACATGCGAATATACCAAGAATCACGCGCATAATAAACAAGTGCTGTCTTACAACGCCAACAATGTGGATACGAGTGTTCATACTTTTCTTTTTTAAAAAGAAGACCTCTGTGTGCCAAATCTTTTATAACCTCAACAGCAGTTTCCTCATCTCTAACAAATCTACCAGAAAGAAAATCTGTACCTTCAAAAAACTTTCCATCAAGCCCAACTAAGTGAACTTTTGGTAAGCCAATTTTTGTTCCTAATTCAAAGTCATCTTGACCATACATCACAGCAGTATGTACAACCCCAGTACCATCTTCTGTAGTCACAAAATCTGCTCCATGGACTTTATAAGCCTTATTAAGTTTGGATTTTTCTTCATCAGAAATTATGTTTTTAAGGTATGGGTATAGAGGTTCATATCCTAAACCAATTAAATCTCTACCTTTCATCTCTCCTAATATTTCATATTCTCCCTCTATAGCAGAAAGTCTCTCTTTGGCAAGAATATAAAAAGATTCTTCCGGTGTTTTTTGAATTACAACTTTTTGCCCTTCTTTCTTTTCAAAAGATTCTAAAGGAGAAAACATTTTAATTTTCACATAATCAATTTTCTCTCCCACGGCAAGAGCCACATTGCCAGGAAGAGTCCAAGGTGTTGTAGTCCAAGCAAGTATATAAGTATTATCTTGTCCAATTACTTTAAACTTCACATATACTGATAAATCTTTCACATCTTGATAACCTTGTGCAAGTTCATGAGAAGAAAGCCCTGTCCCACAACGAGGACACCAAGGCACAACTTTATAATCCTTAAAAAGTAATTTCTGTTTGTCAGCCTCTTTAATAACATTCCAGACTGATTCAATATAATTATTCTGATAAGTCACATAAGGATTTTCTTGATCTACCCAGTAGCCTATCCTCTCTGTGAATTTAGTCCAAAGATCTGTATATTCCCAAACACTTTCTTTACATTCTTTATTAAATTTTGCTATACCATACTCTTCTATAGCTTTCTTCGAATCAAGTCCGAGCTTTTTCTCTACTTGAAGCTCAACTGGGAGACCATGAGTATCCCAACCACCTTTTCTGTGCACATGATAACCACACATAGTTTTATAGCGAGGTATCGCATCTTTAAATGCTCTAGCTTCCAAATGATGAATCCCTGGCTTACCATTGGCAGTAGGAGGTCCTTCATAAAATACATACTCCCCTTTAGGAGAATCTTTCTTCAAACTTTTTTCGAAAATTTTATTTTCTTTCCAAAATTCTAAAACTTTTTCTTCAGCTTGTGCTCTTTGTGATTTATTGTTTTCTTCATTCATAAAAATTTAATTAATTAATTTATAAAAACAAAAACTCGTCCACATACAACAACACAAATATTGTTATACAAGGACGAGTTTCTATCCTATTCGACTAAACGAACGGACAAGCCCGTGGTACCACCTTTGTTTCTCCCTCCAAAAAGTCGGGACTCATTTATAGGGTTCTACTCTATCGTGAGGCCTTGCCTAACGATGTTTGCCTAACGATATTTCTTCCCAATGCTAGCCCGATACGAGCAAGGATTGATAGTCCTCATCACATAAATAAAATATACCATTAAATAGAATATTTGCAAAAAATTGAGATGTAAGATTTCCTATTGGTAAACCTAAATCTCTAGAATAAAAAAGTGATTTATATTATTAGCCTTACAGAAGATCTATTACATATTGGTAAATGTGAATATTGAGCCATATTTGTTTATATATTTTATTCCACGAGTTCGCCCTGTGGATTACCACAGGGCGAACAAATTACCAAATAATCAAATATCCAAAGCACATTATTCTTGGACACAACGAACAATACTATCACCGCTCTTACCGCTGTAGTACGTACCGCCCTCCGATAAGACCACAACCCACGCAACCGTCTCATTGACCGAATACGTTGTAGCAGACCAATAATGGCGGC
>CAYUOT010000002.1:0-43428 GCA_964446475.1 uncultured Candidatus Saccharibacteria bacterium
CCTTCGCTGGCATATTAAAAGTACAAGCACTTGTTCCTGTACATACAGAATCTGTTGATGTCCAACCATTAAATGAATACCCTGTTGGTGGTGTTTGAGTTATTGAAATAGGAGATCCGTATTCTTTACTTCCAGCTGAAGTTCCGCCCATAGTTCCACCATTTGATGTAATGGAAAGATCATATGAATTTTTTGTATAATTCGCAGTCACTGTCACCGCCTTCGCTGGCATATTAAAAGTACAAGCACTTGTTCCTGTACAAACAGAATCTGTTGATGTCCAACCATTAAATGAATACCCTGTTGGTGGTGTTTGAGTTATTGAAATAGGAGATCCGTATTCTTTACTTCCAGCTGAAGTTCCGCCCATAGTTCCACCATTGGAAGTGATGGAAAGAGAGTAAGAATTAAGTCCATAATAAAAATAAATACTAAAATTAGTTACGGGCATATTAAAAGTACAAGTTGCAGATGAACTAGTCCCACAAGGTCCATCCCACTCACTTAAATTTGTACCGGGCGCAGCATCAGATCTAGTTGCAGTACAAGATGTACCAGGAGTAACTTGGCTTCCAGAGGAAATACTTGAACCACCGCAACTCATTGTTACAGAATTATATGAACCACCATCCCAAGCTGCACCAAAAGTCAAAGTAGGTATTATTGACCAAGTTGTAGTTATTGTACAATCACCTGTAATAGTTGCACGATAAACAGAATCAGGGGCGTTATTAACGGTGTCATAAACGGTCATTGGTGTACCACCACAACCACTAATAGTTGCATAATAACCTGAATCAACTAAAACAGAAACAGGTATTTCTCCTCCAGAAGGTATATTTTGAGACACATCATTAGTTCCAGGGCTTACATAATTATAAGTTGAACTTCCAGAAGAAGAAAAAGAAACTGTATACATTTGCAACCATTTTGCATACAATGTCACATCTTGATAACCAAAAGTTAAACTGCCGCCATTAGAATACACGACAGCTCCACCAGCTGAAGTTGCCCATCCATCAAAAACATAACCAGATCTTGTAAAAGTATTTGAATTTATAGTAACTGTTCCATCAGTAACACCATTTGTCTGATTTGCCATAGTTCCAGAACCACCATTTGCATTGAAAGTAATAGTTCTAGCTTGTGCTACATAAGCCACAGAAGCAGTTGCAGCCGAGGTCATTGTAAAAGCACAACTCTGTGAAGTACTCCCGTTACAAGATGAAGCAGCACCTGTAGCTGTCCATAGATAATTATAACCATATTGAGTAGAAGCAGCGATAGAAACAGAAGTACCGTGATTTATACTACAAGGACTAGTTGCACTTGTACAAGTACCATAAACCGAACCATTCGCATGCCCACTAGAAGAAACGGAAAGAGAATAGGTGATATTTAAAGTTGTAAAAGTTGATCGAGATGAATATCCAACTTCACTAGCACTATCTATACCATAAGCTATATAATAATAAAGTGTACCAGGAGTCAATCCTGATAACATAGAACTAAAGGAACCTGTACCTGCAGACTCAACAGTGCAAACATTACCATAACTTCCACCTGGATATGATGGCAGATATCCACCAGCTGTTCCATAACAAAAACCACGCCCAACTGACTCAGCTGAAGTAATACTAGAAGAAAGCATAGCTCCTGTAGCAGTGACACTAGAAGAAGAAGGAGAACTAAGAGTAGGAATAGCAGCTTCCACTTTATTTAAATTAAATAAAAAAACAAATAAAAATAATCCTATAAAAAAGTATTTTTTGTTATTTTTTATAATATTTGATTTAAAAATTTTATTAAACATATATACAAAAATTAATTAATAAAAAATAACAAAAAAATTATCTAGAACAAGGTGTATCTGTCCCTATAGATGTGCAAGTACCTGTACCACCACCTGACTCTTCTGGGGCCTCTATAAAACTTTCAATATTAACTGGGCCATCTTTTATATTAAGAGAAATCCAAGAGAATTTAACATCATACTTTTCAATAGGATTTTCCAATTCAATAGAAAAACCTGAATTTGTTATATTTGTAACAATATATTTAGGCATTTCCACAAAACTATCTAAAATAGGAGAAACATTTACAAACGGTGCTTCATTATAAGGAGTATTGAAAATAACATCAACCATATTTTGACCAGCTATTATGGTTGCGTACCCTGCCATATCATTATTAAATATAGGAGAAGATTCAAACTCTACAACTTTCCTAAATATTATAGAATCTATAGTGTCAATAATTGAATCAAAGAAAGATATTGATTTTTCATAAAGTGATTCATCTGAAACCTTAAGAGAATAATTACTTCTGTATCCCTGCTCAACAAAAACCATAATAGTGTCACTTAAACCATCCCAATCTTCGAGTGCTTTACCGATAACAAAACCAGAATTATTAGCCTTCATTGCCATACCTTCATCTGTTGAAGTTGTAAGATAATCCCCTGCTTTTATTTGATCTGAATTTTTTGATATTTTTACTGGAACACGCCCATTAAGAGCAACCGGCATAGGATTGTCTTCTTTTTTAATATTATAACCAACAGAACTAAAATCTCCGTAATTAAGAGATACAATTCCTATAACTTTTTCTTGATATTCTTCGTTTGATTTAACTAATTTTTTAACCTTACCTTTTACTGTATTAAAATCTATAACACCATATTTATCTGTGTCATAAGTATTTATGTCATCTTCTCCTATTACAACTATATCTCCGTATTCAACATCTGTTTCTACTGGATACATCTCAGCATAGTCAGCCACAGGAGTACTACTACAATCTCTTATTTCATAAGCAATTCCCAAAACAGGACTAGTGCCATTTGGTAAACTAGAACAGATAGCAGATGTTGCAGTTATGCTAGGAAGACTTATATTCAAAAATCCATCACTTGTTACTTTGAATAACGAAGCATTGTTATTTTGGAAATCAACAAAATTACCAGTGAATGTTCCAGACCCTGTAGCAAAATCCATCAAAAGTCCTGTTCCCTCATAAGACGATGTATCATGATAAAAAGTTGCATAAGCTGGAGCAGTTGTCATTGTCTTAGAATATAGTCTCAAAATATCTCCTTGTGTTGTACCAGTACTTTCACCATAGATAGCAGCAGGTACATAAGTACCACCAGCAAGCGCTGTAGTTATGGCTTGTATGCCGAAAGTTGCACCATTTGAACGAAGACCAGTATTGACCCCAAAAGTATTAGTACCAGCATTTGAAGTTATATCCAAACCTCTAACGAGATTAGTGAGTGTTGTATTGTCAATAACTCTGTATATATTTCCAGCTGCTGTGTTTGGTAATAGTGTTGGGTTATTATTAATTATATAACGATTACCAACCTGAGTACCACCAGTAGTTGGATTAAAAGTATAATTACCAAGTATACCAGAAATAGCAGAAGCAGAACCACTACTAGAAGTAGTCCCTGATATATAAAGAGATGAAGATGAAGTACTCTCGCTATTAGCTCCAATCCAGACTCTACCTGAATTATAGTAAATATCATTATTTGACTTTACCCACTTTGAGTTAATATTTCCATCAAGCTTTCCTAGTGCTCCTATTAAAGTATCGTTTTCTGATATTATCCCCTCATTACTTACAAAACCTAATATTTGAGAATTTAAAGATACATAACTAGGTATAACTATACAATTAACACTACCAGGAGTACATCCTGGATCAAGTTCGGTTCCCGGAGAAAATGGACCCGTCCCTCCTAATGCAAAAATTTTAGTATAAGAAACAAAAAGTAATACAAAAACAAAAATCAAAAATATTTTTAATTTCAACGGAATGATTAGTTTATTTTTTTTATTGTTCATTATATATTATTATAAACTATTTATTAAAAAAAGAAATAGTTGACTATCTTTTTGTTAACTAACATTATTATAAACTATTTATTAAAATAATAAAACAAAAATCAATCTTCTTTGTGTTGATAAATATTAACCCGAGCAGGTCTAATAACCCTATCACCTATTTTGTATCCTGTTTGAATTATTTTTGAAACTAAATGATCTTTTGATTTATCATTTATAAAAATTATTTCTACAGATTCATGAATAAAGGGATCAAAAATAATATCTTCTTTATCTATTCTATCTATCCCAGAATCAAGAAGCCCTGTTATTAACTGTTGATAAATATATTCCACTCCAGTGCTCCAATTTTTATCAACAGATTCCCAAGATTCTTTATTGGCAAAAGCAACATCAAAACTATCAAGAGCTGGGAGTAAATTTCTTAAAAACTTTTCTTTTACTATTATAGAATTTTTAAGATTAGATTCCCCGCATTCTTTTTGTAAATTAATATAATCAGCTTTTGCTCTTTGCCACCCTATAAGGTAATCTTCTTTTTCTTTTTTACAATTTTTTAATTCTTCTTTTATTTTTTTTAAAACATCTTTAGAGAGCAACGCTTCTCCATCTTCTGTACTCTCTACAAAAGTTATATCATCAACATTATTTTGATTTTCCACTTCTTCTCTTTCTATGTTTTCTTTTATTATTTCTTCATCTTTCATATTCTTAATTATACAAAAAATCAGAATTTTTTCAAATTTTGATTTTTACTAAAATAAACAAAAACTTCAAATATAAAAATCACAGACCTAAAAACCACAAATAAATCGAAACCATTTAAAGACAAGATTTCATTTAAAAATAATCAATATCAAAAACTCCCCATTGAGGGGAGTTTTTGATATTGATATATTCTAACGTTTTGACCACTGTGGACTCTTACGAGCCTTCTTAAGTCCAAATTTCTTTCTTTCAACTTGTCTAGGATCTCTCTTAAGCATTTTAGCTTTTTTAAGAGGAGATCTAAGTTCTTCATCATAAACAACTAGTGCTCTTGAAATACCGTGCCTTACAGATTCTGCTTGCGCATGTATTCCACCACCTTTTGTTGTAATAGTTACTTCAAATTTATCAACAGGATTAGCTTCTTCAAAAGCACCTGTAACTATCTTCCTAAGTTCTATTGTTTTAAAATAATCAATTAAATCTTTACCGTTTATTGTGTATGTATTCTTAGTTGATTTAACCAATTTCACTATGGCTGTGGCAGTTTTTCTACGACCAACAGCTCTAATATATTCTTTTGTTGATTTTTTTTCTGCCATATTTATTCAGTTATTTTTAAGCGCTTCATCATTTGAGCTCTTAACTTATTACCTGGTAACATTCCATATACTGCTAGTTCATATAAACCAGCCCAACCTTTTTTCTCTATGATTTTCTCATTTGTTGCAAATTTTAAACCACCAGGAAAACCAGAATATCTTTCATGTAATGTTTCTTTCATCTTTTTTTCAGTAGCTTTTGTTTTGCTTGCATTTATTATTTCAACTTTAACATCAGCTACTTTGTTGCGAACAAATTCTGGTGAATCTTTTGCCATTAAATATTTAGCTGCTTCTGTAGCAACCCTTCCTAAAACTTTTCCACTAGCATCAATTGTATATACTTTTGTCATATTATATAAATTCAATTATTGACATAGGACTAGCATCGCCACCCCTCTGACCTATTTTTGTAATACGAGTATAACCACCTGAACGACCCTTATATTTTGGTGCTATTTCATTTATCAATTTATTAGCCTCTGATGTCAAATTATATAATCTTGATATAATCAAACGCTTAGAAGATAATGTTCCCTCATTTGCTTTTGTGATAAGCTTTTCAATCATTGGGCGAAGTTCTTTTGCTTTGGCTGTGGTTGTTTCTATTTTACCATGAGCAATAAGCGACAACATCAAACCCTTCATAAGAGCATTGCGTTGATTCTTTTCCCTCCCAAATTTTCTTTTACTATTGTGATGTCGCATAAAAATTTAAAATAAAACTATTAATTATTTAAGTGTTATACCATAATCACCCAAGATTTTTTTAATCTCGTTGATTCCCTTATCTCCTATCCCTTCTATTTCAAGAAGATCTTCTTTCTTCTTGCGAGCAATACCGCCGATAGTACGGATATTTGCTCCTGTAAGAGCATTTAAGGTTCTGGTCGAAAATGGAAGTGCGTCAATTCTTGTCTTTAGAGTATCTGTAAATTCATTAGTATCTGATTTTTTATCATCTTCTTTTTCTTCTAAGGCTTCCTCTTTATCATTTTTAACCTTTTCTATCTTTTCTTCTATTTCTCTAGGTTTAACAATAAACCCTAATATTGATTGCAATTGTTCAGTCATAATAACAATAGATTTTTCTAAAGCTTCATGTGGAGTAATTGTTCCATCTGTTTCAATAATCATTCTCAATCTATTGTGATTTGTTTTATCTCCTACACGCATATTTTCAACTTCATAAGCAACACGACGAATAGGAGTAAAAATAGCATCAAGAGAAATAACACCTACTTCATTTTTATCTTTTTGATGAACATCTTTAGATACAAAACCTAACCCTTTTTCTACATTCATTTCTATCTCAAGAGAATTTTTTCCTGTAACTTCTGCTATATATAAATCTTTATTTAAAATTTCAACCTGACCAGAAACTTCTATATCTCCAGCTGTAACAATTTTAGGACCTTTTATTGAAAGTTTTACAGTTTGAGGTTCATCAGTCAATAAACGAAATCTTATTTGCTTTATATTAAGCATTATAGTAATAACATCTTCTTTTACTCCATCTAAAACAGAAAATTCATGAGGTGCCCCATTTACTTTAATAGAAGTGACAGCAGCACCAGTCAAAGAAGATAATATTATTCGACGCAAAGAATTACCGAGTGTGTGTCCATAACCCGGATAAAGACTATCGATTTCATAGACACCTTTTGTGTCTACTTCAGAAACTATAGATAACTTAGATGGTAACAAAATGTTTAGATCAGACATATGATATGTTATTTGTAGCAATTAATGCTTACAATATTTATTTATAAAAATTAACCATACGTTTATAAATTATCGACTATAAAACTCAAGAACTGTGTTTAAATCAATAAAACCTTCAGTATTTTTGGGTTTACCTGCAATACTTCCAGAAAGAGCTTCTGGGTTAAATGTCAACCAGTTTGGACAAGTATAATCTTTGGAATTCTTTACAATATCAGCAAATAATGGACTTTTTTTACTACCTTCTCTGACAGAAATGATATCTCCAACTTTTACTTCTGCTGAAGCTACATTATTTTTCTTATTATTTAAAATAATATGACCATGAGAAACCATTTGACGAGCTGATCTGCGAGTTAAAGCTAATCCTAAACGGTAAATTACATTATCTAAACGATTTTCAAGTAATTCAAAGAGATAAATAGCTGATGGTTCTGCTTTTTGAGAAACAGATTTTTTAACATAATTGTAAAACTGCTTTTCACTTATGTTATACATAAAACGAACTTTTTGTTTTTCAATTAATTGCAAACCATAACTAGACAACATTTTAGGTCTTTTGTTTTTTAAATTTTTACTATGGCGAGCTTCAGATGCAACAAACTTTGGTGTTTGACATTTTTCAAAAACACCAGCCCCTAATCTTCTACCAATTTTATATTTTTTTACTTGCTTCATTTGAAATAATTTTACTTAAAATAAATATTAAACTAAACGCGACGAGGTTTTTTAGGTTTTGGACCATTATGTGGAACTGGAGTATAATCTTTTATTCCTGTAACCTCTATATCAAAAGTCATAAAAGCTCTAATTGTTGGTTCTCTTCCACTACCTACACCTTTTACAATTACATCAACTTCTTTAATTCCTAAAGCTTTGGCTTTTTCTCCTATAATAGAACCAGCTTTACTTGCAGCAAAAGGAGTGCCCTTTTTAGCACCCTTGAAACCCAAAGAACCTGCAGATGTCCAAAATAAAGTATTTCCTTCTTTGTCAGAAAGTACAACTTTTGTATTATTGAAGGTTGCTTCAACATGGAGTGTTCCTGCAACAATTTTTTTCTTTGAACTCTTAACATTAACAGGATTTTGTTTTTCTGTGTTAGGAGTTTCTATTTCTTCTTCTTTTTTGGTTACAATTTTAATTTTTCCCATAATATAAATAATTTAGTTAAATATCTTTAAAGCTATAAATTAGGTTTTACTTTCTTTACGACGACCAGATGACATTGTCTTTCTTACATTACCTCTCACTGTTCTAGAATTTGTTTTAGTTCTTTGACCATTAACAGGAAGTCTTTTCATGTGTCTAACACCTCTATATGATTTAATATCTTTTAGTCTTTTTACATTGTTTGCTATTTCTCTCTTCAATGTGCCCTCTATAGACATTTCTTCAATTATTTTTCTTATAGTGTTTTCGTCGTCCACAGACAAACTATCAGCTTTTATGTTTGGGTCAATATTAGCCTCTTTTAATATTTTTTTAGCTCTACTTATTCCTATTCCATATAAAGAAGTAAGAGCTATATATAAATGCTTATTATTTGGAATTGTTATACCTAGTATTCTCATAATTATTGTTTTTGTTTATGTTTAGGATTTGAGCAAATAACATGAAGATGCCCTGCTCTTTTGACCATTTTACATTTCGTACAAATTTTTTTAACTGATGCTTTTATTTTCATAATAATTTTATAAACTAAATAAAAAATAAGGGAATAATCCTTTTATTTTCAAAATTTAAACTATACGGAACAATACTACACTATTTTAAAAAAAATGCAAGACTTGAATTTTAAAAAAGGTTATCCTCTCTTAATAATTCTCCCTTTACCTCCATATTTATCGACGAGGACTTCAACTTTGTCACCCACCAAAACCTTGATACGATGTATTCTCATTTTCCCAGAAAGATAAGAAATCATCACCTTGCCATCTTCTGTCTCAACACGAAAAAGGGTATTTGGTAATGCCTCAATTACAACCCCCGAAACAGTATTGTTTTCGTTATTCTGATTCATTTATAATGTGTTGATATATAGTAACAAAAAAAATAGATACAGTCAAATTAATTAACTTTTATTTTTATACGAGAAATATTATAAGGCAAATCTTTTGACCATGGAGGAAATATTTTAGCAGTAGCATTTCTAATGCCTGGGTCATTTTTTAAAATAGAAACAACTTCTTTTTTATTAACACCAAGCAAAGACTTAGCTAAAATATTTATTTGAGGGTTCCATATAAACTGCAAATCTCCATTTAAAATAAAATCAATATTATCTATATCTTTTCCAATCAATTCATTTTCATTCGAGAATTTAAAAGATAAATCTTCTAACCCCAATATATCTATTTCAGACATTTCCCCATCTGAAATATTTGGTATTGTATTTTTGATTATTGAATCTTCAAGATGTTCTTTTTTAATTAAAATTGAAGCCAGCTTCCCTGAAACAGGAACCTTTGCATTGCTATCTTTAAAATAAATATTTTTATTTTCATCTGGATAAAAAGAAACAGCTGTCCCGTAAAAAATATAACCATCAGGAACCTGAGCTTTCATTTTTCTTATAAGATTGTTTTTAAAAGTGCTTTCTTTGTAAGAATTTAAAATACCTAAATTTTCAGAATTTAAAACATAAACATTTCCAGAAATACCACCAGTAAAATCAGTCTTGGCTTGTGCATATATTTTGTCATATTTAACAGTATCCTTAAATGAATTTATTTTAAAATTTTTAGGCTCTCCGTTGTAGGAATCTCCCGCAATAAAAGAAGTCGCTGTTGTTAAAAAACTTCCTGGAATAATTTCTCCGTTAAAATCTACAGTATAACCTGGAATAATAATATCTTCATCTAAAATATATAAAATACCTTTTTCATCTGATATCCTTGTACCTTTTATTATTTTTTCTTGTTTTTGACTATATTGATTATAAAAAATGACTTCACCTTTTGATTTAATGGAAATTTCAGAAGTTTCTGTTAAATTAATATTTTTATAGTCCTCTCCTTCTACAATCATTATCTCAAATGGTATTCCCGTACTCGAATTTTTAGATAATATAAATTTTTTACTATTTAAAGTAAAAATATCTTCCCTATTGTCTATTAAAATCTTTGTGGTTTCAAAAAAATTAAAAGTAAAATAAATAATAAAAACAATAACAACAGAAAATACAAAAAAATAATACCAACTTCTCTTGTTTTTTTGTATAGGATTATTATACTTTTCTTTATTGTAATCTTTTATTCCGTATGATTCTTCCGGTTGATCATTTTTTTTATAATGCAAAATTTTATTTAGATTATCATTATTAATCCTATTATCTTTTATTTTTTGAGAAGGATTAAGATCATTTAAATTATTATTTAAATCTTTTTTAGCAAAATTAAAATCAGAAAGATTATTATCTTTTATATTATTTTTATTATTATTTATTTTTATATCTGCTATTTTTTTCATTTATTTATTTTCTATTTTTCTAAAAAAAGAAATAGCCCCTATCATTAAGAAAGGATCACAAAGACCGCCAGAGACTTCACACATGCTTAAAAATTCTCCTCCGTCGATAGTAACAACTTCTGGGTTGTATTTAGTTATCATACTAGGAGCGTATTCTTCTTTTTTGATTGTATCCCTAAACCAATCTTTTATATCAGGGTCTGCTGTTAAAAATATTGTACTAGGTAGCGCCAATGTATGAGGCAGTGTATTAACACATTGTCTAAATGCCTCACCCCAAGACTTTTCAATTGAATCAAAAAGAGGTTTTACTTTTTCTTTTCTTCTTTGTGATAATGAATTAGACAAATACATATTTAATAATTCTTTGGCATCTCTTAATTCAACATCAAGCTTTGTGCAAATATATCGATAGAAAGTTTTTTTACCAAAAGGAAAAGAAAGAGATGACATCAAAACACCTTTATAAACTATACCAACTTCAGTTATCTCTCCTCCAACATCAAGAAGAAGATATGATTCTGGGCTTATATATTTATCTCTAACTGCTAAATAAGAAGACATCATAAAAGAAGAAAAAGATATTTTTGTATGATGAAAAACTTTTGATAAAGATTTTCTAACCTCTTCTAAACAATTTTTTGAAGACAAAGACACCATTACATTCATTTCTACAGATTTAGTGCTAACATTTAATGGATTATCTATCTTGTATCCATTCAAAGAGATACTCATAATATAATTTTCCATTAATTCTAAGGAATTATCTATATCGGGATATTGTTTTTTGTAAGATTCTTTCAAATTAGTTATTTCTTTTTTAACTAAATCATCCATCATTTTTTTTGTAAAAATAAAATGATTTTCTCTTGATGTTTTTATAACCCTATTTTCAGACAAATACCAAGGAGAAGCCATCATGCACATTATTTCATCAAAAGAACCCATCTTGCTATTGTAAAGATTATTTGCAGTAGCACTAAGTGCTTTAATCATATTCTCTAAAAGAACTTCTATGTCATTGTTTTCATAGAAAGCAATTTCATTTCTAACAGACTTAATTATTTTAGGAACATCATTTTTTGAATCAATTTTTACAATAGCGCCACCAACACTATCTGACCCAATATCAAAAACAGCAATAAGTTTTTCTTTATTTTTATTTCCAAATAAAAATCCCATATGCTTACAGTATAACATATATTAATAATTAGTTTCTAGTCATTAGGCTAAAATAAAAAATAGCGTTGCCGCAAGACAACGCTATATTTAATATTCTAGAATTCAATCAATTTATTTTATAAATTGTAATTCCATTTTCTTCTAAGATTGAAAGATCCCCATCCTGCTCCTCTGCTAGATTAATATAATAACATCCATTAATCCCACAAACGTACATTCCGGTTGGTTTAAAAAACAATGAGAATGAGATGATTTGAGGCATACCATCCTCTCGATAAACAGGATAATTCATATATAAATATTCTCCTGTTTCTTCACTCCAACTTCTAAAACTGATACTGTAAACATTGACTAAAGAAGCTCTTTCTATCTCCACTTTTGCAATAATATTTTCTTCTTTTAAATTTAAACGAAGATTAATCTGATAATCATCATCAAAATCAATTTGATCAGAGATAAATGATTGTTCAATATCACCATCATTATAATTTATTTGAAGTTGCCAATATCCATCAGCAATATTGGGAAGACTAACTTTAGATGAACCCCATTTACCAAAGTAAGCAAATTGCTCTCCGTTATTAAAACGAAAAAAGAAGCTAATTTGTTCTACATTTTGTGATGTTGGAACAAAAAATTCCTTTGAGTATGGATAAGGACATCCAACCTCATAGCTATCAGATATTTGATACTCACCAAGTACTCCATCAACTAATTCAAATTGTTGACGAATTGTGATTAATTTATTTCTACAACCATCCTGACCAATCTCATAATACACGAGATACTTAATAGCATAGTTTTCACCGATTTCATAAAGATCGGAAGAAAGCGCAAAAATTTGTACCAACACCGGCTCATTATTATTAATAACACCAGATTTTAATGTACCATTAAGAACCGCTTGAATCTCAGATTTGTCCGGAATTGGTTGCCTTACAAGTTCAGCACGAACAGCTTCATTGTTTACAAATAAATCCTTTTGACATCCAGTTAGAAAAATTATCACAACAAGGGAAAAAACTAAATTCTTCATATTATTTATTTTTAATAAAACATTATTTTATTTTTTATATTATATCAAAAAATAAGGCATTTGTCAATGCCTTATTTTTGATATTTTATATTATTATATTCTTTTTTTGTTTAAAATACTACTCATAAATATCTGTGATATTTATCCCCTATTTATATTTTTAATTATAATTATGGTTGTAATATTTCATCACTATTCCAATTTCCATCTACAGCAAACTGTATATCTTTAACACTAGGGAATTGTTTCAAGGTTTTATTTATAGAAGATAATCTAAAAAGACCACTGCAGCTTGCAAAGTTATTTTCTATTTCTTTACTAAAATCAATAGAAAGTAAGCCATTTTTAATGTTTATAGAATTTATTTTTGTCCCTACTGGTACTGCACCATAATAACCCAATTTCTCTTCTTCTTTTGTTGGACCTTTAATTAACTCTTCTAGTGTTGCTTTAGCTATGGCTTCTGTTTTAAATATTTTTCTTTTTACTGGATAAACCAAACCACAATCTAACATTTCTGGATTAAAAATTTTATTACCAAAATATAATGTAATTTCTATTTCATTATTTAATGTAAGATTTTCTACCTGTTTATTGTTTTCTTCTTTATTTATTTCTTGAAAGCTCTCTTGTTTTTTCATATTTAATTCATCAGACAAATCATTCTTTTCTAACTTTTCCTCTGAATTAATATTTATTTCTTCATTTTTAACTTCCTTTTTTGTTCCCAAATAATAAGCACCACCAACGACAACTAAAGCTCCCAAAATAATTCCAAAAATTACAATTGTAGCAAAACCTTTGTTTTTCATAATAAATAAATTAAAATTTTAATAGTTTAATTATACCACAAATATAATACAAAAATCTTTATAGGTCTTGCCTATTCAGATTTTTATTTACTAAGTCGATGATATAGGTTTAAGATGATAAAGAGTTACTCCAATACTGCCTTGATTCTACGAACCCCAGCAGATGAAGCTTCTTCTTTTTGTATTTTAAAGTGACCGAGTTCTTTTGTATTTTCCACATGAGGGCCACCACAGAATTCTATACTTACATCCCCACCAGTCGGACTGGTGGGAGTACCCACTAGATCCGACTGGTGGTCTCCACCGATAAAATAAACAGAAACAACTTCAGGGTATTTTGCTCCAAATTCCATTTCGGCTCCAAGTTTTTCTGCTTCAGCAAGTGGAAGTTCTCGACGAACAACTTTTAACCCTCTTTGTATTTTATCATTTACCCAATCTTCCACTTTATTTTTTTCTTCATCTGTAAGCTTTCTGTCAAACATAAAGTCTATTCGAAGTCTTTCCTCTGTAATATTACTACCTCTTTGTTTAATATTTTTATCTATCACATTTTGCAGTCCCGCAAGAAGCAAATGGTGTGCCGTGTGAAGTCGAGTAGTTTTCTCACTATGATTTGCAAGCCCACCCTTAAACATTCCTGCAGATGCAGTTCTTGAGAGCTCTTGATGTTCTTTCAGCTTTTTATTAAAATCTTCTAAATCTATTTCTCTTCCTTTTTCTTTTGCGAGCTCAAGTGTAAGCTCTATTGGAAATCCGTAAGTTGTGAAAAGTATAAATGGATCTTCTCCTTTTTCAAATTCCTTAAGACCTTTCTCTAGTGTTTGGCGAAACTTTTCTTCTTCTTTGTTTATTTCTAATTCTATATTATTAGACTGAGCTCCAATATAAGGATAAGTTATTTCATATTTATGAACAACAGAAGTCGCAATAAAATGTAAAGAATTATTTGGCAAACCAAGTAAATCAGAATATCTAACCATTCTTCTTATTATTCTTCTTAAAACATATCCTCTATCTGTATTTGATGGAATAACGCCATCTCCAATCATAAATACTGCTGTTCTAATATGATCAGCTATTATTCTTTTATATAGGATAGAATCATTTTTTGGTCTTAAATGATTAAAAGCTCCAAAAATATATTCAAACAAATCTGTATCAAATACTGTTTTCACTCCTTGGCAGACCATTGTGATTCTTTCGAGACCCATACCTGTATCTACGTTGTGTTGTGCAAGTTTACCGATGACTTTTCCTTCTTTCTTTTCGTATTCCATGAAAACATTATTCCAGATTTCTATTACTCGCCCTTCATCATCTGCTTTCACAAATTCATCATGAGTCATATCACCAAGTGCAATTTCATTGGTATCATAGAAAATTTCAGTATCAGGACCACAAGGGCCATTCTCACCTGCACTCCACCAATTATTCTTTGCGGGTAAGAAATAAATGCGATTCTCTGATAAATACTTTTTCCAAATTTCATATGCTTCATTATCTCGTGGAGCATTTTCATCTCCTTCAAAGACTGTCACATAAATTCTATTTACATCTAATCCAAGCCCTGTCTCTTTATTCGTAAGAAATTCGAAACTCCAAGCGATAGCATCCTCTTTAAAATAATCTCCAAGAGACCAATTCCCCAGCATCTCAAAAAATGTAAGGTGTCTATTATCACCCACTTCATCTATGTCTCCAGTTCTAACACACTTTTGTGCATCGCAAAGTCTAGTCCCCATAGGATGCTTTTGTCCAAGTAAATAAGGAACGAGTGGTTGCATCCCTGCGGTATTAAAAAGAACCGAAGGGTCGTTCTCGGGTACAAGTGAAGCGCTAGGTATTATTTTATGTCCTTTACTTTCAAAAAATTTTAAAAATTTATTTCTTATTTCTTCTGATCCCATATTTTTATAATTTATTATCTTCATTTCCTTCTTTAAACCATTTTAATGATTTTAATTTATTTTCTAAATACCATAAAACAACAAAAATAAATAAAATCAAAAATGTAGAAAAAATAGCTATTTTAAATAAGCCAAAACCAGCAGCCATACCTATAGCAGCAGAAACCCAAAGCCCTGTCGCCGTTGTTAAACCTGTCAGTTTTGAATCTTTTGACATTATTATACCTGTACCAATAAAACCTACTCCTACAACAATTTGAGAAACCATCCTAAGTGGGTCAATAATATTACCAAAACCTAAATATTTTTTAACAACCTCCTCTGAAATAACAACAAACAAAGCAGCCCCCATAGAAACTAGAGCATATGTTCTCATTCCTGCCGTTTTATTCGCACGAGTTCTTTCTAATCCAATAAAAACACCTAACAACAAAGCTATTATTAATTTAAAAAATATGTCTAAATTATTAAATCCTAAAAATTCTAATATCATACTAATTATATTATCATAATTAACTACTAATTAACACATGTCCTAT
Source organism: uncultured Candidatus Saccharibacteria bacterium (assembly GCA_964446475.1). Classification (GTDB taxonomy): domain Bacteria; phylum Patescibacteriota; class Minisyncoccia; order Phycocordibacterales; family UBA9973; genus UBA8515. The sequence goes on from CAYUOT010000002.1 coordinate 15,837, forward strand.
TTAACAATACCTCCCCCCAAACAAACATCTCCGTCATAAACCACTATAGACTGTCCACTATCTACCAAAATATTTTTATCAAATATGATTTGAGTTTTATTATCTTTTGATATATTTATATTACAATCCAAAAGTTCTCCATGATATCGAATTTGTGAAGTATACTTTTTATTCTCTTTCGGAATTATAGTCCAGTTTGTATTGATTAATTCATAGGCAAGACCTATGTTCTTTTGTTTTTCAAAATTAGTACATAGGTCTTGCCTATAAGAATGCGTCGAAGTGGAAACTATAATTATATTTTTCTCTACATCTTTTCCTACCACATAATATGGTTTATCTTTTTCTGTTTTCTCTGTAATTACAAACCCATGCCTTTCACCAAGAGTGAAAAATACTGCTCCATCATGAGTGCCTATTACTTTTCCATTTTCATCCAACACATCCCCTTTTTTAGATTCTATATAATGTTTAAGAAAATCTTTCATATCGAGTGGGCCCAAGAAACAAACTCCCTGACTATCTTTTTTTGTAGCCACAGGAATTTTATATTTCAAAGCTTTCTTCCTTACTTCAGTTTTATATAAATGCCCAATGGGGAAAAGCGTGTGACTCAAATCATCTTGTGTAAGAGTCCAAAGAAAATAAGATTGATCTTTGGAAGGGTCGGGGGATTTTAGCAAACTTTGTATTCTATCTCCTCCTTTTTGAGGAGGAGTGCCCAGAGGGCGAGGTGGTAATTCTTTTAAATCACCACCCCCTACCCCCTCCTCCACAAGGAGGGGAGAATTCACTGCATAATGTCCTGTTGCGATAAAATCTGCCCCATGTTCTTTTGCAAATTGCCAAAAGACACCAAACTTCACCATGCGATTACACATTACATCTGGGTTGGGAGTTCTACCACATTTATACTCTTCTATCATATAGTCAGCTACACCTTTTTTGTAAGCATCTTCACCATCACATTCAAGAAAAGGTATATCTAAGTGAGCACATACCCTCATCGCATCTCTCCTCTCGTCTCTCCAAGTACAATCTATAAAATCTGGTGTCCAAGTACGGATAAAAACCCCAACGACATCGTAACCCTGGTCTTTCAGAAGAGCGGCTGAAACAGAGCTATCTACCCCACCCGAAACCCCTACAAATACTGTTTTTTTATTTTTATTCATTTACAAATAGATAATATACAAAATTTATATTAAATACAAATCCATAAAATGCGTCAGCCTTCGGCTGACGCATTTTGTATTTAGCATTTAACTATTTCAATTCATTCATCTTTGCAATAGTAAGCTTACCTATTAGACCGTCTGGAGTAAGTCCGTTTGCTTTTTGGAAAGCAATAACTGCTTGTTTAGTCTTTGGTCCGAAGATACCGTCTGGTAGACCTAGTATGTAACCTTTTGATGTTAGATATGTTTGTATTTGTTTGATATCATCCCCTCTTGTGCCTTGTTTTAGAAGTCTAGTGTATATCATAGAGAAAGAAGGAGTAGTGATAGGGTTTTTGATTTCTGGATTAGTATTTACTATGTTTTCTGATTTTTTGCCTAGTAGTGTAGATGGATTGATACTACCGATAACTCGGGAATGTCTTTTTGTATCGTTATCATCCTCATCGTCTACTACATCACAAGCACTTGTGGTAAATGTCATATCTTCTCCGTATGATGTTCCTGCACTGTTAGTAGCATAGGCTCGATAGTGGTATGTAGTATTGCAATCTAGATTACTTAGATCATATGAGAATGTACCTGTTGCTTCTTCCATTTCTACTGTACCTGTAGCCATTAGATATGAATTATCTAATCCTATTTGGAATCCGAGTTCAGATAAATCTTCTCCTCCGTTGTTTGTTACTTCTCCTTTTAGGGTGGCTCCTGTTTGAGTGATAGATGTAGGGGTAGATGAAATTAATGTGGGAATAGAAATAGGTTTTACATATTTCATTATGATAGCTTTATTATTGTTAGTATCGTCTACATATGCTACATATAGAGTATCATTTAAAGAAAAAACGAGAGAGGTATAATCAGCTTCCCCAGTAGAGAATTCAATTAATCCAACAGAAACCCAAGAATTTCCATCAAATTTCATAACAGTGGCTTTATTATTATTAGCAAAATCTGAATATGCTACATATGGAATACCATCTGAAGAAATATCAATAGTAATATATTCAACTATTCCTGCCGAGAACCCAGCTGAACCAACAAGAATCCATGATGAACCATCAAATTTCATAACAGTAGCTTTCTGGTTATTAGCACCATCTTGATATGCTATATATAGAGTATTATCTGGAGAAATTGATAAATCTAAATATGCTAAACCAGAACTTACCCAACCTTCTGAAAATCCAGCTGGACCAACAAGAATCCATGATGAACCATCAAATTTCATAACAGTAGCCTTACTGCTATTAGCATTATCTGAATATGCTACATATGGAGTATTATCTGGAGAAATAGCGAAAGAAATATTATAAACTCCAGTTGCTGAAAATCCAGCTTGGCCAACAGGAATCCATGATGAACCATCAAATTTCATAACGGTGGCTTTATAGTTATTAGCACTATCTGTATATGCTACGTATGGAGTGCCATCTGAAGAAAAAGCAAGAGATAAACCATTAGACCATTGTGCTGAAAATCCAGCTTGGCCAACAGGAATCCATGATGTTCCATCAAATTTCATAACATTAATTTTACCACTCATACCATCTACATATGCTACATAGGGAATATTATCTGGAGAAATTAATAAATCTGAATATCCTTGACTAACACTTATATAACTTTCTGAAAATCCAGCTTGGCCAACAGGAATCCATGATGAACCATCAAATTTCATGACGGTAGCTTTACCACTATTATTAACATTATCTGAATATGCTACATATGGAATATTGTCTGTAGAGACAGAGAAACTAATACCCCCCAAACTTTCTGAAATTCCAACTGAATCAACGGGGACCCAAAAATCATCATGAAAAGTAATACTTCCTTGATTATTTGTATAATTTATAACACCACTTGCAGTTGCAGTATCTGTAAATGCTCCATCTAAAAATGTAATCGTAAGATTTGAAATACTATCAGATAAAAGACTATCCGTAGCATTACCCGTGAAAGTCAAAATTGCAATTGTTCCATCACTATTAATGGTCATAACAGGAGTTAAACCAGAAGGCATAGGAGAAATAGTATAATGAGTGTTTAAGGTTAAGGTACTATTTGCATTTATAAAAGTATCATTTGCTAAGGTTATTACCCTACTACCAGTAACACTTCCATTATTAGATTCCAACTCACTGAAATTACCAGAGTATGATGTAATAATAGGATCAAAAATAAGTTTCATGATGGTGGCGTATTTTTCAGTACTATTTCCATTTGTATATACTACATATGGAATATCATCTGAAGAAATAGCAAGAGAAATATTACGAGCTGATCCTGCTGAAAATCCAGCTTGGCCAACAGGAATCCATGATGAACCATCAAATTTCATAGCAGTAGCTTTATTATAATTATCGAGATCTGCATATACTACATATGGAGTATTGTCTGAAGAAAAAGCAAGTTTACCACCACCAGATTCTGATGAAAACCCAACTGGACCAACGGGAACCCAAGCTGAACTATCAAATTTCATGACAGTGGTTTTATTATCATCTGCATATGCTACATATGGAATGTCGTCTGAAGAAAAAGCAAGAGAAATATAATTAGTCCAACCTGTTGAGAAATTAGCTGAACCAACTAGAACCCAAGAATTTCCATCAAATTTCATGACGGTAGTTTCATTACTATTGTCTCTATCTAGATATGCTACATATGGAGTGTCATCTGAAGAAAAAGCAAAAGAAATACCATTAACTTTTCCTAATGAGAAATTAGCTGAACCAACTAGAACCCAAGAATTTCCATCAAATTTCATGACGGTAGGTTTATTACGGTAATAAAGATGATCAATATATGCTACGTATGGAGTGCCGTCTGAAGAAAAAGCAAGAGAAATACCACTAGCTCTTCCTGGTGAAAAACCAACTGACCCAACGGGAATCCAAGAATTTCCATCAAATTTCATGACAGTGATTTTATCATTATTAGCATCATCTACATATGCTACATATGGAATGTCGTCTGAAGAAAAAGCAAGAGAAAAATCACTAGCATCCCCTGCTGAAAAACCAACTGACCCAACGGGAACCCAAGTTGAAGTTAAACCATCAAATTTCACGACAGTGGCTTCATTACTATTATCCACATCTTGATATGCTACATATGGGGTGTCGTCTGAAGAAATAGCAAGAGAAGTATTACTAGTCCAATATGCTGGAAGTTCAACTGATCCAACTTGATTCCAAGCACCAGTTGCTGCTCTGGCTTGATTCGGTAATAATACAAAACTTGAAACAATCAAACACAATGCGAATACGAAAACCGATGCGGGAACATTTTTTTTGAGAATCATAAAATTTAATTCAACGAAAGAAATTAATTAATAATAAATTGTTATAAATATAGTATATCAAATATCTACCCCCCCCCCGCAAACAAAATAAAATTTATTTTGTTTAATTCTTACTCCATCTTGCAAATATTCCACAAGGAAGTAATCTGTCACTACTCGATTCTTCTATAGTTAATTCTCCAGATTCTATTTTTCCTCCATATTTCTTCATTAAATCTTTTAAATTATTCTCATAAGTTATGGCCGAGTATCCTGCAGTGTATCCATTTATAAGGACAAAGAGTGGTTCATCAGATAAAATCTCTCCACATAATTTCATAAGTTCAAAGAAACTTTCTTCTATTTTCCAAAGTTCATCTTTTGGACCGTGGCCAAAGGAAGGTGGATCCATTATTAATGCATCATACTTCCTTCCCCTTTTTATTTCTCTTTTTAGAAAAGTTAATACATCTTCTATCATCCACCTTATCGGCTTATCAGAAAGTCTTGAAAGTTCTGCATTCTCTCTCGCCCATACAACTGCTGACTTCGAGCCGTCCACATGACAAACTTCAGCTCCAGCTTTTGCACAAGCAAGAGTCGCACCACCAGTGTAAGCAAAGAGATTTAAGACGGAAATGGAATCTGAAAAATTATTTGAAGATGAAGCTTCTTGAATTTTTTTCTCCATCCATTCCCAATTTGAAAGTTGTTCGGGGAAAAGCCCAACGTGTTTAAAAGAAGTTGGTTTTATAGAAAAATTAAATCCTCCAAATTTTATTTGCCAATCTTTCGGCATTTTATTTTTTATAATCCATTTTGTTTTATTCCCGTTTCTTTCAAACCTAAACTCTGCCTTATCCCATATTTTTTTATCTATTTTTTTCTCCCATAAAGCTTCTGGGTCTGGTCGTCTAAAAATAAATTCACCAAATCTTTCAAGTTTTTCACATTCACCACTATCTATTAATTCATAATCTTTATTTTTGATTGTTTTTAAAATCATAATTATTTCAAATATTTTTTAATATTTAATCTATGCTCTTCATAATTTTTCGCATAATGGACACTTCCTTCTTTATCATGTAAATAATACCAATAATCAGATTCTATAGGATTTATAGCGGCTCTTATAAAAGAAAGCCCTGGATTATTCAAAGGTAACGAAGGTAATCCTTTCTTTTCATAAGTAACAGGATCTACATCAACTTGAAGTCTCATTCCTTTATTTATCCTTTTCCAAAGTATTCCAGAAATTATTTCTACATCATCATCTCCACTAGCTTCACCTTCTAAAATAGAAGCCATAATAATTATATCATTTAAACTATAATTATTATTAACTATTTCTTTTGTTTTATTTTTAAAATTAGAAGAAAGTTTTTCTATAATCTCTTCTGTTGTTGAATAAGGAAAAAAGAAATAAGTATCTGGAAATAAATAACCTTGCATATTCTTTGCTTTTTCTAAAAATAAACTTTTATCAAAGCCAAGAATATCTTTTGAAAGTATTTCAGCAAATTCTTCATTTGTTAAACCTTCCTTTAATGTTACTTTAATTTGTTTTATATTATGATCTCCATTGGATAGTTGCCATGCAACCTTATAAACTGGAGTATTTTTATCAAAAAAATAATCCCCTTCTGAAAAATTACCAACAGCAAAAAGTTTAAAAAATATTTTTAACAAAAAAACATTTCTTATTATTTGTTTTTCTTTTAATTCTAAAGAAATATGTCCAAAAGAATCACCTTTTTTAACATGAACAAAATTGTCTCTGCTTTCAAAAGGAGCAGAAATAAAAAGAAGATAAAATATAAAGATAAAGATAATTAAAAACAAAAACATTATTTTTTTATTTTTAATTAAATTTTTAAAGTTAAATGAATTTAACAACATAGACTATAGCGGTAAATTTGAAGGAGGTTTAGCAATTTTTGTTTCAACTCTTTTAAAGCTTGGAGTTTCAGAAACCATTCCAGGAAAATGATATATTGTAGCTAATTCTTCTGTTGACATAACAAAAATTTCTGGTTTCCCTGATGGAAAAAACATAGATAAATATTTAGGATAATTTATATCATATTGAATTGGAGGTGAAAAAAAAGTTCTAGTTCTGTAAAAATTAAGTAGTCTTGATCTTATTTTATCTAAAGCTAACCCTGTAGGGTCTGACCAAGGAAAATCAAGAGATGTCGTATTTGTTCTTACAAATTCATTTATTGTTGGATTTGCATATTGTCTAAAAAGAAGTCTGGAAGAACGAATTAAATTTATAAAATTCTCTATTGGAATAGTATCTTTCTGTGAAAGTGTTATAACTCTTATTCCACATTCAAAATGATATTGGGGTATATTTCTATTTATTGAATCCATTGTTTTTTCTAGATGTTTAGGAACCATAGAAGTCCTACTTATTGTTTCACCTTTTTCATTTTTAGTTACATTTGTAAAAGGAGCCATCATTTTATCAACAAACTCTACAGCAGCTTTATAAAAATCTATAGAACTTCCATCTTTATTACTTTCATATGTTTTAGTACATTGTTTAACTAATATTTGTACCCACAACTGCTGTCCTTTTGGCAAAGAACCAAGAAACTCGATTAAAGGAACAATTGGATCTATTTTAAATTCTTCTTTAACTCCTGCTCTTAATTCATCTCCAAAATCTTTATATGTTTTAATTGGCAAAAAATCATCTTTTGCTTTTTTAAACTCAAAACCCCAAAGATTCCAATTAATATTGGGTGTATAATCTGGAATATCTAAAGTATAATCTTCTACTTCTACAACTTTTGCTTGAGGATATTGTGCATAAATTTGTGTTTCTATTAATTCTTTAAAATTAACAGGAGTTCTTATATAGAAATGAACTCTACCATCTATAGAAGCTATTTCTAAAGAAAACCATGTCCAGGGAGCTCCAAAAATATATCTACCCCAAAAACCTCTAGTTAAATTTTTATGATAGAGAGCATTACCAAAAAACATTTCCATCGCAGCGGGGCTTTTGGATATTTCTCTAGGAACATGTATTTCTAAAAGCACCCATTTTACATTTCCTAAAAATTTATCGTTTTTGTAATTTTTCCATAAAGTAACAGCAATATAAGATAATGGAATAGGTAAAATAAACCAAATTGCTGTTAAAATTGTTTTTATCAAACCAGACGTGCCATTTTTAAAAAGAAGAAATAAAACTAAAAATAAAGCCAGTAAAAATATTACAACTTTAATAAAATTTCTATGAACAAGTTCTGCAATAGAAAGAAGTATCTTTTCTATAAAACTGATTGAATCCATACCATACATAATACAATATTATTATAAAAAAATAAAACCCAATTAAGGGTTTTATTTTTATTTTAAACTATTGCATATAATCCATTCTTATCTTTTTTGAAATATTTTGAATTTTGAAGATTAACTAATATTGTATTCTTTTTCAAATATCTTTCTTTCATTACTTGATTTACAATATCATCTTTGGACATCGGTCCGTTTTTTTTCAAAAGTTCTTTTATAACATCTCTCACAACTCCTGATTTATATCCCCATTCTGATAAAGCATAAATACCACGCCCAACCAAAACAAATCTTTTGTCTTTAATAAGTTCATTATGACAAGTAGCAATATGACAACTTTTACCAAAATTATTTATAACAGCTTTTGCAACTTCTCTGAAATGCATAGGGCTTCCATGCTTTCTCATCATCAAATATGCATAATCTTTGACTCCTCTTGTTTTAATTATAGAAGAATTTGTCTTACCCCACTCACCAAGAGGATTTTTGCTAATTTTTTTAAATATAGCTAACCATCTTTTGACAACTTCTTCATTTCGATACTGCTCAGAAATATCTTTTACTTCTTCTAAAAACTTAGAAATTAATTCACCTTCTTGAATTAATTCTTCATCTGAAATATTTTCATATATTTTTTTTAAAGAATTATGAATAGTATCTGAGATAGAATTATTAACACTCCATCGTGTGTGGAATTGATCATCCTCTTTGTGTTTAGTAAATTCATCACCAAGAGTAAGGTATAAATGAACTACATTTTGAGTTAATTTATCTTTTGAAATGTAATTTAAGAGTTCTTTTTCTGAAATTATTCCACCTAATGTATTAACTAAATTTTTTAATTCTTCAAATATATCCTTTTCATTTTTAAAAGATTCAGACTTTTTAATCATAGCAAGAGCCGCATTTTCTATTTGTCTAACTCTTTCGCGAGTAATTCCATATTTTTGACCGATAGCTTCGAGAGTTTTTCTTTCTGCATCAGAAGACAGCCCGAATCTGCTAGTAACAACCTCAGAAGCTCTTGGGGGTAGTTCAGATAAAATTCTTTTGGTTATTTGTTTTGGTTTTATTGTAATTATATTAGCCATTTTAAAAATTTTATTATAATAATTTCATTTACTAAAAAATATAATATCACTGTTATTAAATAAAGTCAACACCACAATAAATAAATTTAATTTTTTTGTGAAGATTTAGCTTTTGATCTATCCTGTTCTTTTAAAAGCTTTTTCCTTAACCGAATGCTTTTAGGTGTAATTTCTAAATATTCATCATTTGCCATTATTTCTAATCCTCTTTCAATACTTAACTTAAAGGGTGGTTTAACATTAATAGCCTCATCTGTTCCAGAAGAACGCATATTTGAAAGTTGTTTACTTTTAGTAGGATTTACACCCATTTCATCACCTTTTAAAACATTACCAATGACCATTCCTTCATAAACATCATCCCCGTGTTCAACATATAATACCCCTCTTTCTTGAAGCGTCCAAAGAGAGAAAGCAATTATTTTCCCAGCTACCAATGATGTCATAGAACCAACATCTCGCTTCTTTATCTCACCTCCGTATTCCTTAAATCCAATAAATCGTGCAGAAAGAATTCCTTCACCACGAGTATCTACTACAAATTGTCCACGGTAACCAAGAAGTCCGCGTGTTGGAATTTCTAAAAACATTCGAGTAATGCCTTCTTTTTCATACATATTTGTTATAAGCCCACGACGAGAAGTTAACTTCTCAATCACACTTCCTGAATATTCATTCCTTACATCAATAGCTACTTCTTCATAAGGCTCTAAGGTTTTTCCGTTCTCTTCTTTTATAATTACGTGAGGTTGAGAAACCTGAAGTTCGTATCCTTCACGACGCATATTTTCAAGTAATACTGCAATATGAAGTTCACCTCTTCCATAGACAAGAAATCCTTCTGACATTTCTTCTTCATCTTTATGATCAAAATCTACTCTAAGCCCTACATTCATCTCAAGTTCTTTTTCAAGCCTTTCTCTTATTTGTCTACTTGTTACATACTTTCCTTCACGTCCTGCAAAAGGAGAATCATTGACTAAGAAGTTTAGAGAAATTGTTGGCTCATCAATAGTTATTGAAGGTAAAGCTACTGTATCTTTATTATCACAAAGTGTCTCCCCTATATATATGTCTGGAATTCCAGCAATGATTGCGATATCACCAGTATTTAATACGTCTACTTCTTTCCTTGCTATCCCCTCAAATGTAAACATTTTAGAAATTTTCGCTGTACGAGTTTTACCATCTGCATCTTTAACAATTATTTGTGAACCACTTTTTACAGAACCAGAATAAATACGAGCGATGGCAAGTCTTCCAAGAAAATTATCATAACCTAAATTAAATACTTGAGCGGAAAATGGCTTATCTTGATTGACAGAAGCCTCAGGAACTTCTTGTAGTATTAAATCAAACAAAGGAGTTAAATCTTTCGATTCATCTTCCATTTTTAATTTGGCAATTCCTTGCTTGCCTATAGCATACATGGTTTTAAAATCTATCTGTTCTTCACTAGCCCCTAATTCCAAAAATAACTCTAAAACCTCTTCATGAACTTTTTCTGGATTAGCTGCAGGCTTATCTATTTTATTTATAACCACAATAGGCTTAAGACCAAGTTCAAGAGATTTTTTTAATACAAAACGAGTTTGTGGCATTGGACCTTCTTGTGCATCAACTAAAAGTAAAACAGAATCAATCGCACGTAAAACACGCTCAACTTCAGAACCGAAGTCAGCATGGCCAGGAGTGTCCACAATATTTATTTTTGTATTTTTATAGTTAACAGAAGTATTCTTTGAATAAATAGTAATTCCTCTTTCTAACTCAAGAGCGTTTGAATCCATAGTGGCACCATCTTCGTTCATCCCACATTGTTTCATCATTTCATCGGTCAGAGTTGTTTTTCCGTGATCAACGTGTGCAATTATAGCTATATTTCGTATTTCTTTTGGTTGCATTATATTTAAATCTTAATTTTAATATTCGTCTATAAAAATAAAATCGCCTTATGGCGAAAGTCATTTATTTACTTTTCACACAATATCATACTTTTTTAAATATGTAAATAATAAAAAATCCATGCTAATCTTATTTGCATGGATTTTTATAATATCTATTTAAAATAACTTTACAATATCATGGAAAGTTACTACAGCCATGAGAAGCATTAGAATTCCAAAACCTATAGTATTAACCCAGTTTGCAATTGATGGTTTAATACGAGAACCTTTTATTTTTTCTATTAATAAGAAAAGCAATCTTCCTCCATCTAAAGCTGGAAATGGCATAAGATTTATGACTGCCAAATTAATAGAAATGAGAGCTGTGAAAGAAAGCAAATAAACAAAACCAAACTCTCTAGCATCACCAACTACCCCAACAATACCGATAGGACCAGTCACAGAGTTCATATCTGCTTTCCCTAAAACAGCATCTCTTAATAAATTAAAAAATCCTATAGTTGTTGCTTTTGTTAAATTACATGTGAGTTTTGCCCCCTCCCATAAAGCTTTATGTGGTGGAATTTGAAGTTTACCAATTATATCCATTGTAATACCAATAGCTCCATTTTCTCCAATAATCCCAGAAGTTGGAATAATTTTTACATCATTTATCTCATCTGCTCTTTTGTATTTGATACCTAACTCTTTTCCATTTTTTGTTTTGACGAAATTACTAAATTCAGTTGTATCAAGAGGATTATTTATAAATTCATCTCCATATTCTATTGATAGTATTTTATCTCCAGTTTTTATTCCTGCTTTTTCTGCTGGACTATCAGGCAAAACGCTCGTTATGGTCAAGGCTTTATCTTTTATAACTGTATTTTCTGGGGCACTATCCACAGAAGTAGGGAGGCCTGACATAAAACCAACAGAAAGGAGTATCCATGCAACTAAAATATTCATTACAACACCAGCAATCAAAACAAAAGCTTGTATATATCTTGGTTTATTTACAAAACTTCTATCTTTATCTTTACCATTTATATTTTCTTCATCAGGATCTTCTCCGTAAATTTTAACATAGCCACCAAAAGGAATAGCATTGAAATTGTATTCTGTCTCCCCTTTTTTAAAACCGAAAAGTTTTGGTTTAAAACCGAAAGAAAATTCATCCACCCTTATCCCCGACTTTTTCGCAACAATAAAATGCCCAAATTCATGAGATAATACTAAAACTAATAAAATTATAAGAAAAATTAAAATATTCATAGAGTTATAATAGCATATTTTTGTTTTTAGATAAAATAAACTGCGTTAGGTAAGGCCTAACGCATTTTATATTTCTAAAACCAATTTATCCATTCATCAAATCTGTTTCTTTCTTGTCAAAAATTGTTTCTAAGTTTTGATTTGCTTCATCTACGCATTTTTGAATCTCATCCTTGGCTCTCTTTTTTTCATCTTCTGTTAAATCTTCTGTTTCATCTATTGCACTTTGCCTTTCTTTGCGAACACTTATACGAGCATCTTCAAGCTTGTCTTTGAGTATTTTCACAAGCTTTATTTTATTCTCGGTTGTAAGCATTGGAAAAATAGCACGAACTCCTTCCCCATCAGAAACAACAGATAATCCTAGGTTTGCGTCTTGGATTGCTTTCTCTATAGTTTTTATATGATTTCTATCCCAAGGAGAAATGCGAAGAGTTTTCGCGTCTTCTATTGAAATACTAGCAACATTTTTAATAGGCATCATACTCCCATAGTTATCCACCATAACACTATCTAATATTATGGGAGTAGCTCTTCCTGTTTGAACTTGCATAAATTCTTTGGAAAGCCATTCTTCTATTTTCTTTAATTCACTTTTAAAATTTGTTGTATTATACATATAAACTATTATAACATAATTGCAATATGCTCCAAAATCATTTTAACCGAAGCACCTGGAGTCGAAAGATATTTTCTTTTATTGTTTATTTCTTCTAAAACTTCTAAAACATTTTTATCTTTATTATTATCTTTTAATTTTTTATAAAAATACAACTCAATAAAATTTAAAAAAATAGTTGCATAGGACCGGAAAACAGCACTCTCTTTGTCTTCATTACTTTTTAATTTTTGAGAAATGAAATCAAATCTTTTTTTTAAAGGCATATTAATAAAATCAATCGCCTCTTTTTTAATTTCCCCATCTATATTTTCATTTTTTATTTTTACAACATGAACTCTAGACAAAATAGTATCTAATAAATTTGAAGAATTCGGAATAACTATAAAAAAATGAGTATTCTGGTTTGGCTCTTCTAAAATTTTTAAAAGACTTCTTTCTGCGTCATGGTTTATATATTTACTAGCAATTATGCAAAATCTCTTTTGATTATTTATAGATTTATTTAAATGCCACTCATGAATTAAATGGCTATCATCTATTTTAAAAGAGTCATATGTTTGATACAAAACCTCAATATCATCTCCGTGTTTTTCTTTTACAAAATTAAAAATAGAAATAGAAGCTAGATCTCTATCTCCCTCTACAACATAACTATGATTTAACTCTTCTGGAAATAAATCTTTTATATTTTCCATATTATTATTTTACCTTATTGGAAAAATATCTGAAAGCTCTCCTGAATAATAAAACTCATGACCAATATCTCCAAAAGTATAATCTTTCCCTGCAATATTTATAACAGCTCCACCTATTTCTGGATTTTCTTTTGGTGAAGAATAATAAAAACCGAGGTTGTATAATGTAGCCAAAATCCCAGCATCTTTGCTTATATCATAACCCTGACTATTCCACTGATGAATTATCTGATTTATAAAAAGACCAACATATAAATATGAATAATATGGATTTTTTGTGTTGGTGATTCTATCCATAACTTCTTCTTCTGTAATTACATCCTTTACTCCAGTTATATTTCTCATGTTACTTCCTAAATAAAATGAAGATTTTTCATTTTTTAGATTTTCTTCTATTTGTAAAATAGTTTTTGGTTTTATCCCCGCTATTCCATAAGAAATATTAGATAACGATGCAAGAATTTTTAATGGTTCAAAATAAGATTTAAAAGATTCTCTTCTGTTACTAAAAAATCTAAACTGCTCTCCAATAACACAAGAAAGAATCAACCTTGGGGAAACCCCAGCATCTTCTGCTGCTTTTTTAATAATATCTTGATCTCTAGTAAAAACATTTTTCATTAAAGACCATTCATCTGTATCTGCCCATTCATATGCTGATATAGCCAGATCAAATTCTTGAAGAATGTTGTTCGAACATTTTTCTATTTTATTTTTAAAAACTAAATCATTGTTAAACCTAACAGAAGCCATATTTAACATCTTTGAAACAAGATCAAAATCATTTGTTTTCATTAAAGTATTATAAATATTTACAGAAGTAGTAGGGGCATATTTATTAAGTACATTAATTTTACAAGCAAGATTAAAATCATTTATATTTTCGGCTTTTGCTTCTTTTCTATTTATATTAAAATAAGAATTTCTTTCTGAAATAGATCCTTTAACATTTAATAGACCCAATTTTAAAGAAATAAAAACTGAAACAAAAATAACCCCAATAATTGAGAATAAAAATAAAAAGAACAAAAAAAATTTTTTGACTAATTTTTTATTTTTAAGCATTTATTGTCTTTTACTTATAATAGTTTTTTTGTAAGTATCTAAATGATGAAGAGCTTCACCTGTTCCCTTTGCTACACAAAAAAGAGACTCATCTGAAACTCTAGCTTTAACACCTGTTTTTCTGTAAATCAAATCTGCCAAATTTCTAAGCTGAGAAGTCCCCCCTGTCATAATTATTCCATCGTCAATAATATCAGCAGCTAACTCTGGTGGAGTTTCAGCTAAAACATCTTTAATTGCACCTATCATAATTTTTAATTCTTTATCTATCGCTCTTACAATTTCATTTGTAGAAACTTGAGCAGTCCTAGGAAGTCCTTGAATAAAATCTCTTCCTTTAATAGTTGCTGTCAATTCTTCTTCTAGAGAAATAGCAGAACCAATTTTTATTTTAATTGTTTCTGATGTCTTATCCCCTATAGCAAGATTAAATGTCTTTTTTATATAATCAGCAATCGCTTGGTCAAGTTTATCTCCAGCACATTTAACAGAAGTAGAAGCAACTATTCCACCCAAAGAAATAACAGCAACATCAGTAGTTCCTCCCCCAATATCCATAATCATGTGGCCTCTTGATTCATGAATTGGTATTCCTGCTCCAATAGCAGCAAGTATTGGCTCTTTCACTACATAAGCATTACGAGCACCTGCCCTAATAGCAGCCTCGACGACAGCTCTTCTTTCTGTAGAAGTAATACCAGCGGGAACAGAAACCATTATATCTGGTTTAAATAAATTATATTTGCCTAAAGTTTTACCAATAAAATACCTGAGCATAGCCTCTGTAACTCTATAATCGGCAATAACACCATCTTTCATTGGACGATAAACGATAATACTTTCTGGGGTTTTCCCTATCATATCTTTTGCCTCTTTCCCAATAGCCAAAATAGTATTATCTTGTTCAGAAATAGCAACAACAGACGGTTCATTTAAAACAACACCTTTGCCTGGAAGATACACAAGAGTATTTGCTGTTCCCAAATCTATTCCTAATTTTTTAGACATAAATCCCATAACAAGCCGATTATAGCACAAAAATAAATAAACTAAAGAAAAAACTCACATCCTCTTGGAGAATATGAGTTTTGGGAAAAACCTTGATTATCGGCTTCTTCGTGCTTCTTTGCGGTTTTCTTTTTGGATTTTTTTGATGCGAGCTTCTCGCATCTTATCTCTTTTTTCCTCTGTAGAACCAAGAGATTGGTTGTAAAAAGGTAAATTTGAATTTACCGAACCAACTTCACCACGAGTCCATTTGTTTGAATATTCTCCACCCCTTGAGGAAGCAAGAATTTCATTAGTTGGTGAATAATGACTAGAAGCCATTTTAGTAGAATTGCAACTTGATAAAAAAATCGCAGCAAAAAATCCAATTAAAAAAAGTACTTTTTTCATAAATATATATTTTTTAGTAAATACTCAAAAAATTTATCTCATCGAGAGTCTAGCATATTTAAGACTTATTGTCAAGTTCTAAGTATGAGTTATAATCTTCCCTCTTTTATGATATTATATTTTATATATGTACATCTTAACTGTTATACCAATCAAAAAAGGATTCCAAAAAGAAAACTTAACATATTTTTGTTCTCAAAAAGTAACCCTTGGCTCAATAGTTGAAATACCAATAAGAAAAAAAACAGCAGATGCTATTGTTGTTGATATTGAAAATGCTCATGATGTTAAATTTGATATAAAAAATAAAGACTATCAATTAAAAAAAATAAATAAAATAAAAGGATCAGCTATTTTTAGTAATGCCTTTTTCGAAACATGCGAAAGCTTAAAATATTATTATAACAGCAACACAGGAGTAATAATTGATTCAATACTTCCTAAAATATTTTTAGATAGTATTTCGAGTTTCAAAAAAACTAAAAATAATTCTAAAGAAAATAATATAGATATAAACAATAATATAGATGTTGAGAAATTAATTTTTCAATCTCCATGGGATGAAAGAATTAGTTGGTATAAAACATTAATAAGAGAGTCTTTTGCTAAAAAAGAATCTTTATACATAGTAGCCCCCACAATTTATGATACAGAAATACTTAAAAATGAATTATCAAAAGGCATTGATTCATATGTCTATATATTCAATAG
Organism: uncultured Candidatus Saccharibacteria bacterium; assembly: GCA_964446475.1. GTDB lineage: Bacteria > Patescibacteriota > Minisyncoccia > Phycocordibacterales > UBA9973 > UBA8515. Next base: position 32,353 of record CAYUOT010000002.1, read on the forward strand.
CAGAATAAATAATAAAAACCTAATCGAAAACTATAATAAAGCAACAACAGAAGAACACCCTGTATTAATAATAGGAACGGCATCTTTTATATGTATTCCAAGAGAAGATATTAAAACAATAATTATTGAAAAGGAAAGTAGTGAAGCATACAAACAGACAAGAAGACCTTTTGTTGATTTAAGAAATTTTATAGAAGTTTTTTCATATATTAATAAAGTAAAAATAATATTAAGTGATACGATCTTAAGACCAGAAACTATTTATAGACATGAAAATGGAGAGTTGGGAGAAGTAAGACCACCTTCTTTTAGATTAAAAGAAACAAAAAAACAAATTCTTATCAATATGAAAAAAGAATTTGAAGAAAAAAGAGATAAAAAATTTGAAATATTTGGAGATGAAACAAAAAAAATAATAGATGAATCTTTACTAAAAAAAGAATCTATTTTTATCTATATAACACGTAAGGGACTTGCCCCAGTAACTGCTTGTAATGACTGCGGGCATACACTCATATGTCCTTCTTGTGAAACTCCAATAGTTTTGTATGGAACAAAACAAATGACTGCAAACAAAGGAACGACAAAAAGAATTTTTATGTGTAATAAATGTGGGAGAAAAGAAACAACAGAAACTAGATGCCCTCTTTGTAATAGTTGGAATTTAACACCTTTAGGAATAGGAGCAGATAAAGTATATGAAGAAATAAAAAAAATATATCCACAATCAAATATCTTACAAATAGACAAAGAAAATACCACAGACAAAGAAGCAAAAGAAATTATTAATATTTTTGAAAAAAATAAAGGTTCTATACTAATAGGAACGGAAATGGCTTTTTCTTATATAAAAGAAAACGTAGATCATAGTATTGTTGTATCACTTGATGGGATTTTATCAATACCAAGTTTTAATATTAATCAAAAAATATTACATATAATAGAAAGACTCCAAATAATAACAAATAACAATTTAGTAATACAAACAAGAGATCCAGAAAATAAAATTTTAGAAAATATTCTAAAAGGAAATGTATTACCAATATTTAGACAAGACCTAATAGAAAGAGAATCTTTTGGATATCCTCCATTCAAAAAACTTATAAAAATTACATTTATAGGAAACAAGGAAGAAACAGAAAAATCTAGAAATTATATAAATAAAATATTAGAAAATTACGACCCCCAAATTTTTTCTGCTTTTATTGGTAAAATTAAGGGAGAATATGTAACAAATACAATTATTAAAATCAATCCTCAAATGTGGCAATTACCCAAAAATAACAAAAATTCAATAAATGAAGATTTGGCTTTAAAATTATCTAATCTATCACAAGCATTCTCTATAAATATAGAACCTGAGGATTTATTATAAAATATCCTTGCTTAGATTATATATATATGTTAATATAACATCACTATGGTAACAGTAATAGAAGTAAAGAAAAATACAAATGAGAGTAATACAAACCTTATCCGTCGATTTAGTCGTAAGGTTAGTGAGTCAGGTATTATCCAAAAAGTTAAAGGTAAACGCTATAACGAAAGAAATCTTTCTAAATTAAAAGTTAAGTTAGATACTTTAAAGCGTTTGACTCGTCGTAAAGAAAATGAGAAACTTTTAAAATTAGGTAAGGGCAAAAAACCCAAAACAAAAGGACATCGTTAAACTTTATGGAAGAATTATCGTGCATAATTTCAAACAGAACAAAAGACAAGCTTCCACGCTTGTCTTTTGTTTCTATGAAAAATGAAATTCTTGGAGAAGAATATTATTTTGAGATTAGTTTTATTTCATCAAAAAAACAAAGAGAATTAAATAAAAAATATAGAAATATAGATAAAACCACAAACATATTATCTTTTCCTCTATCTAAAAATTCAGGAGAAATAACAATCGATATTAAAAAAGCAAAATCCGAAGCTCATCTTTTTGAGATGACTAAAACATCATTTTTAAAATTTTTAGTTATCCACGGAATGTTACATTTGAAGGGATTCGATCATGGTGCTATAATGGAAAGACAAGAGAAAAAGTTTCTTAAGAAATTCTCTTAATTTTATTTCCAAATGAAAAAAAATAAAATTTCAATTAGTATAGACATTGGATCCTACTCCACAAGGGTAGTTGTTCTTGCTTTTGATAAAGAAACAAATCAACCTCATGTATTAGGACTTGGTATCAGTCAAAATGAAGGAATGCGCCTTGGATATGTAAAAAATATAGACAAGGTATCAGAGAGTATTAAAAAAGCAGTAAGACAAGCAGAAGCAACATCTGGAATTAAAATAAGACAAGCAATAGTATCAATTGGAGGTATTGGGCTTAGTTCTGCAATATCAAATGGCTCAGTAATAATATCTAAAGCAGATCAAGAAATAACAGATTTCGATAAAAAAAAGGCAATACTAAATAGCCAAGAAAATTTAGATCTAACTAACAAAAAAATAATTCAATCAATTCCTCTTTTATACAAACTGGATGGAAAAGAAATATATGGAAACCCAGAAGGAATGTATGGAGTAAAATTAGAAGTAAAAACTCTTTATATAACTTGTTCTAAACAGAACCTTAGTGACTTAATCACTTCTGTAGAATTATCAAATATAGAAATAATAGATATAGTACCTGAAGCAATTGCAAGTTCAACAATATTATTAAACAATAAACAAAAAGCAGCAGGTAGTGCAATCTTAGATATAGGAGCTGAAACTGTATCTTTCGCAGTATTTGAAAATAATCTACCCTTACTTTTGCAAGTATTTCCTATCGGCAGTATGGATATAACAAAAGACATAGCACTCGGGCTTCGTGTGAGTTTAGATGAAGCAGAAAGTATAAAGCTCGGAAGTGTAATTGGTGGAGATTTCCCAAAGAAAAAAATAGATGAAATAATAGAAGCAAGACTTGGAGATATTTTTGAGTTAATAGAAAATAATTTAAAAAAAATAAAAAGAAATGAATTATTACCAGCAGGAATAGTTGTTACCGGAGGAGGTTCTCATGTCAATAACATTGAAGAAATGATTAAAAAAGAACTTAAGCTACCCGTGAGAATAGGTTTACTTGACCCAACAATATCTAGTAAACTAAAAATAAAAGATAATTCTTGGCATACCGCATTCGGACTAGCTCTATATATAAATGACAATAATCTAAGGGACCAAGATGCAGATGACAATAATTTAATTAAAAAAATAAAAATTGGAATTAAGACAGCCCTATCACAACTCCTACCATAAAAAAGTCCTAAGCTTATAGCTTAGGACTTTCTACATTAACTAACTCAGGATAGTTTTTAAAAAATTCTCCCCTTTTTTCTTCTAGAGAGACTTTTTCGTGTTTGAGCTTTGTAAATTCTCCCTGAAGACGTTTAATTTCATCTGCGATGAAATTAATTTCTTCATCTTTTTCTTTTATTGATTGCTTAACTTTTTCATATAAAAATCTTGGAGACTTTTCTTCTATTTTCAAAGAAAGAAAATTTTTATAATCTTTTTTTGCTAAATAAAAAGCAAAAAACAATGCAATAAACAAAACCACAATCCAAGCAAAAACATTAAAATCATCTTTGCTAAATAATTGTTTTATTCCCCAACAAAGAACAGAAGAAACACATAACCCTATTATTAAAAAAGCCAAAAGGTGATGGAATTTTTGATTAAAATATTCAGAAAATTCTTTCATGATATTAAGATTTTAAATTATTTTAAAATTACTTTATTTTCTTATAATTGTAACATTATATATATAAAAGTCAAGGGGTTTTCATTTATTAATAAAGTTGATATTATATAGACATACAATAATATGTCGATATCCTAAAAGATAATCATAATTTAGTATTAATAATTTTATAATTTAAAAAATATGCCTAAAATAAATCCAGACGTAGAATCATTTGCAAGAATCAAAGTAATCGGTGTTGGCGGTTCAGGAAAAAACGCTCTAAACCACATGATAAACTCAAAAGTTAAAGGAGTTGAATTCATAGTAATGAATACAGACACCCAAGACTTACACAACTCATTGGCTGATAAAAAAATTCACTTAGGTAAAAATCTAACAAAAGGACTCGGGGCTGGAATGAATCCAGAAGTTGGACGTCGTGCAGCAGAGGAGACAAAAGCTGAAATCCAAGATGCAATAAAAGGTGCTGATATGGTTTTTATAGCATGTGGAATGGGAGGAGGAACAGGAACAGGTGCTGCCCCCATAGTTGCTCAAGCTGCAAAAGAACAAGGAATTCTAACTGTGGCTGTTGTAACTAAACCATTTTCATTTGAAGGAAGAATGAAGCTGGCAGAGTCTGGTCTTTCTTTATTAGAAAAAGAAGTTGATGCTATTCTTGTAATACCAAATGACAGACTTATTGTTATTTCTGGTAAAGACGTAGGGTTCAAACAAGCATTTGCCTTATGTGATGAAGTATTAAAACAAGCAGTAGAGGGAATATCAGAACTTATCACAACACCAGGGATGATAAATGTTGACTTCGCAGACATAAAGGCGGTTATGTCAGATGCAGGAAGTGCGCTTATGGGTGTTGGTATTGCCGCAGGAGAAGGAAGAGCTGAAAAAGCAGCGATGTCTGCAATAAATTCCCCTCTTCTAGATCTTTCTATTTCAGGAGCAAAAGGTGTTCTTTTTGCTATTTCAGGGGGAGACGATTTAACGATACATGAAATACAAGAATCAGCAAAAATAATAACAGAATCAATAGATAATGACGCCAAAGTTATTTTTGGAACAATAAATGACGATAAGTTAAAAAAAGGTGAAATAAAAGTAACAGTTATCGCAACAGGTTTCCCTACCGACACACCTAAAAAATCTCTATTTCAAATAAATCAAAATAACAAACAAAATATTTTTATTTCACAAAATCAAGAAACAAAAGAAACTCCCGTAATAAAAAACGAAGAAAAAGAAGCTCAGCCTCAAACAACAGAATACATAAAGAAACCGGAAAAAGAAAAATCAGAAGAGGATGAATTATTTATTGATGATACAGACGACTGGAGTACAGTCCCCGCATTTCTAAGAAGAAAAAAATAATCAATAATAATTAATTTATATTAAATGTAAAATGCGTCAGCTAAAACTGACGCATTTTACATTTTCAAACACAAATTAAAAATAAAACAGATATGTGATATAATAAAATTATTAATTAATAAATAATAAAGAAACTAATCTTATGTACGACTTAATCATATTAGGGGGAGGACCTGCGGGAGCATCCGCATGTATTTATGCAGCCCGTAAAAAATTAAAAACAGCAATAATAGCTGGAGAACTAGCAGGACAATCATCAGTATCTGAAACAATATATAACTGGCCAGGAATACCAGAAATTTCTGGATATGATTTATCAAATAATTTTAAAAAACACATATTATACTATAAAGGACCACTTTTAGATATTTTTGAAGGAGAAAAAGTTACAGAAATAAAAAAAGAAAACGATATATATATAATAAAAACAGATATGGGTAAAACATATACATCCATATCAATTTTAATAACAACAGGTAGTGGAAGAAAAAAATTAAATGCGGAAAACGCAGATAAATATGAACATAAAGGAATAACATATTGTGCATCTTGTGACGGCCCTATGTTTGGAGATCAAGATGTAATAGTTATAGGGGGAGGAAATGCTGGATTTGAAACAGCATCACAACTTCTTGCATATTGTAAAAGTGTTACATTAATTCACAAAAACAAAGAATTTAAAGCAGACAAAATAACAGTCGAAAAAATGTTACAAAACCCTAAGTTTAAAACAATAACTAATGCAGAAATAATAAAAGTGGACGGAGATATTTTTGTAAAAAATTTAACATACAAAGATAAAGATACTAATGAAAAATACACACTCGAAGCTTCTGGAATATTTGTAGAGATAGGGCAAACTCCAAATACAGATTTTGTAAAAGAACTAGTCAATCTTGATAATTTTGGCAAAATTATTGTTGACCCAACAAATCAAAAATCTTCTATCGATGGAATATGGGCTGCTGGAGACTGTTCAAATGGTAAATATCATCAAAATAGCATAGCTGCAGGTGATGCAGTCAAAGCTGTAGAAGATATATATATATGGATACAAAATAATAAATAGCAGAATAATTTATAATACGATTAATTTAATTAAAAATGCACCAGATTTACTGGTGCATTTTTAATTAAACTTCAAAAATTATAGATTTGACAACAGTCCTTCTAATATTTCTAATTCTTCTCTAGTATTTGGTTGAAATATTTCTATAATATTAGAAAGTTGCACTGTTTTTATTTTTTCCCCTTGCTCTTGTGCTAATTTTATTAAATCTGTAAGATAATATTCACCTTGAGCATTCTCTTTTTTTAAACTATTTATATTTTTCCAAAGCCAAACAGAATCAAAAGCATAAATACCTGGATTAATTTCTAATATTTTCTTTTCATCTTCTGTAGCATCTTTATATTCTGTAATTTTAATAATCTCTCTTTTTTCACCTCGAATTATACGTCCCAAAAAATAAGCCCCAGCCCTCCAATCTTTAAAGTCTGGAAGCACTACAGTCCCCATTGTTATCACACTATTTTCTTTTTCGTGTGTTTCTATAATTTTTTCTATAGTATCTTTAGATATAAGAGGTTGATCAGTAGAAATTACAAAAATCATTTTGTTATCAGGATGAACCATATCTCTGGCAGACAAAACAGCATGACCAGTTCCAAGTTGTTCTTCTTGATAAGCATAATTTTTATCAATTCCAAAAACATCAAAAATTCTTTCTTTTTTATATCCAACAACAATAACAGGATCTATGGGAAGATTTAATTTTTTTACTGTATCTAATATATGAGAAAGAAAAGGTCTTCCACTAAGGATAGCAAGAGCTTTAGGGTCATCTGACTTCATTCTCTTGCCCATCCCTGCTGCTAATATTATTATTTGTGTTTTATTTTTCATATAAATTAAAATGAAAATACCCAATATACATTGCGGTCATATATAATTTTCTGCTGAAAATTTATGCGACCCTGCCTGATACCGTCGGCTTTCGATTCGCACAAAGTATTTTATATACTTTGTGCGCGGTGAGGAACTCGAATCCCCGACCTACCCCACGTCAAGGGGTCGCTCTACCAGCTGAGCTAACCGCGCATATTTATATAAACCATTATTCCAAAAAAACAATCAGAAGACATTCTTCGTTATCTACCAAAACAGCATAACCGCGCATATTTATATAAACCATTATTCCAAAAAAACAATCAGAAGACATTCTTCGTTATCTACCAAAACAGCATAACCGCGCATATTTATATAAGCCATTATTCCAAAGAACGAATACCAAATATTTATTAATAAAACAGTGTCATCCACACAATATACAAAAAATTATTACTTTTGTATATTATGCCAAAAAAATAAATTAAATTCAACCTTATATAAATATATCTTATTTAATATTTTTATTTATCATTTATTTTAACTTTTTTATGAGATATTATTTTTAAGAAAAATTGGAATAAAATAATAACAATTATTACCACCCCAAAAACAGAAAAAGAAGAATATTTCATTTGACTCCAATTTTCATGCCAAGGCCACGGAATAGCCATTGCAAAAAATGCAACAACAACGCCAGCCACGGATATAATTTGAAGAACTTTAATTTCTCTTTCTGTTCCTTCTGCAATCAGTGAATCTAAAAGATCTAGTGTTTCATTTGCATAACTAGATGTCATATCCCATAAATTTAAAATATAGTGTTGTTCTGAACTTAAAATTTTAAATCTATTTAGCATCTCAGTTTTTACGAGAAGTTCTCTGTCTTCATTATTTAAACTAAATTCTCTTGATAATAATATATCTTCCATCTGTAATAATCTTGCTTTTACAAAAGACAAAGTTCTTTGCTGCTTAAGAATTTTATTTCTAATTTCTGAAAATTTATTTGCTCCTATATTTTTGTTATTTCTTATTTCTTCTAAATCTTCCCATATTTTTCGATGAACATTTAGATACCTGCTTAGCTGTTTTTCAAACTCTCTAAAAACAATTAAATTGCAAATAAATTCTTTTGCTGTTTTTTTAATTTCCAACTCTTTATTATCTAATATATTAATAACAACCATTTCTTCTCCTGAATATATCTCAACTCCACCATTATTTTCAGTTAAATAATTTTGGTTCATCATTAAATCAAAATATTCTTTTATTTCCCTATCTTCTGTATTTAAACCCAAAAAATAAAGAGGATAAATCTCTGTGATATCACTTAAATCTTTAGGTAAGGGAGCTCCCCTACTAAAAATATAAGCAAGTGCGGGAGATAATTTATTGATGTAAAAATCTTTTAAAAGATTTGCATTTTCTTTAATATTTTTAAAAGTTGAATTAATTAAAATAACACCATCTTCTGTCATCGAAAAATCAACTTCTTTGCTTTTTACCAAAAGTAAAGAAACACCATCTTCTTTTTTAAGCTCCAAAGATTCTATTTCTAAATTATTTCTTAGGTGGTCACATTTTTCTTGATTTAATCCATCTGTTATTTTTTGATTATTTAAAAAATAATAAAACTCTTTTAGGTGGATAGAAGTTCTCTGAAACCACAAACCTAGATAAACATTTTTTTTAAAATCATTATTTTCCATTTCAATTTTAATTAAATTATTAATTATTAATTATTTTTTAAATTAATGCGGAGGGTACAGGATTTGAACCTGTGATCCCCTTTCGAGGATTCCGCTTTTCGAGAGCGGTGCATTCAACCACTCTGCCAACCCTCCAGAAGCATATTATATAATTTTATTATTACAAAACCAAACTCTCCCCAGTCATATCTTCTGGTTTATCTATTTCCAAGAGTTTAAATACAGTAGGGGTAACATCAGAAAGCCCACCTTCTTCTCTAAGTTCAAATTCATTACTAGTTATAATAAATGAGACTTTATTGTTTGTATGCGAAGTATGAGGCTTGCCTGCCTGTTTATCAAAATATATCTCTGCGTTTCCATGATCAGCTGTAATCAAAGCAATACCTCCTTTTTCATTTAATTTTTCCAAAACTCTTCCTAATTGTAAATCAACCTCCTCAATAGCTTCATGAATAGCAGAAGCCACAGCTGTATGCCCAACCATATCTGCATTTGCAAAATTAATGAATATAAAATCAAAACCTTCTTCTATTTTTTCTATTGCTCTATCTGCAACACCGCTTGCGCTCATCTTGGGAGCAAGATCATATGTCTTTATATCTTTTCGGCTTGGAACTAATACATGTTCCTCCTTTTCATAAAGTTTTTCAACACCACCATTCAAGAAATATGTGGCATGAGCAAATTTTTCTGTCTCTGCAATATGAACTTGCGAAAAACCTTTTCCTGAAAGTTCTTTAGCTAAAGTGCTTTTTATTGAAATAGAAGGATACACAACGTGTGTTTTATATTCATCTCCATAACTTGTCATTGTTGAAATAAATATATTTTCGGTTTCAGATTTTTCTAATATTTTCCTAGTCAATTGTCTTGCTCTGTCAGCACGAAAATTAAAAAAGAAAACTCCATCATTTTTATTAATCAAATATTTATTTTTATTTTCATCTAAACACAAAAAAGGTGTTAAGTGCTCATCTACTTTCCCTTCTTTATAAAGATTTTCAATATATAAATGTGGCTCTATTTCACAAATATTTCCTACTCCTTCAAAAATTAAATCTTCAACTAATTTTAATCTATCCCAATTATTATCTCTATCCATAGCATAAAATCTTCCAGAAATAGAAACTATTTTACCTATACCTATTTCTTTAATTTTATCTTCTAATTCTTTGACATAAATATTCGCACTTTGAGGTGGAACATCTCTACCATCAGTAAATAAATGAATAACTATTTTTTCTATATTATTTTGTTTAACAAGATCCAAAAAAGCAAAAAGATGATTCATGTGACTATGAACACCTCCAGGAGAAATTAAGCCCATTACGTGTAAATAAGAATCGTTGTTTTTTACATGCTGAAAAAGATTTTGAAAAGTTTTATTTTTATAAAAATCACCATTATTAATCTCTTTATCTATTCTAACTAAATCTTGATCTAAAATCCTTCCAGCTCCTATAGTTGTATGACCAACTTCACTATTCCCCATTTGCCCTTCAGGGAGACCTACTGCAAGTCCAGAAGCTTCTATAAGAGTATGAGGAAAATTATCCCACAAATAATCAAAATTAGGCTTTCTAGACTCTTCTATTCCATTGAATTCCTTATCTTCTCGATACCCCCAACCATCAAGTATTATAAGTGCAACTTGCTTTTTATTCATATAAATTATTTAATTTCTAAATTATTTTCTCTATTAAAAAATCTAACCGGTAAAATCTTTTTCCAAAAATCAGGATGGTCAACAACAATCTCACTTACAAAAGCAAATGGAATAGCTACAATAATAGCGACAAATAGATGCCTTAATTCAAAACCTCCATCAGTTGCAAGCATTATGGCTATTAAATCCTCTATTATTCCACATACTATCCCAACAATAAAAAACTCTACCAACCTAACCCGATTAATTTTTTTGCTTTTTTTCATAAAACCATTATACAACAATAAGAGATATTTTGAAATTATTAAATTTCAAAACCTAGACTCAATTCCCGGACGCAAATAAAGAAGTTTATTTACTTAGGGTCACATGAGGTCACAAGTTACTAAGTAAAATTTTTCGATTACTCAAATTTTACGTAAATACTCGCGACCCCAGCTCGGTAATTTTTCTACTGAAAAATTATACCTGCGCTTTCACAAAAGCGAAAAAGACTGGAGCAGTCCAGTCTTTTTGAATTCGCGCTTTTGTGACCCTACCGGGAATCGAACCCGGATTACCGGCTTGAAAAGCCGATGTCCTAACCGTTAGACGATAGGGCCAAAATTTATTTAATTTTAAAATAAAACATTACTTACAATTCTTGGCTTTTCAAAAAAAGCCGATGTCCGCTATATTCTAACTTGGTTAGATGATAGGGCCAAAATTTATTTAATTTTAAAATAAAACATTACTTACAATTCTTGGC
>CAYUOT010000003.1:0-39716 GCA_964446475.1 uncultured Candidatus Saccharibacteria bacterium
CTTGTTCCAAAAGGGCTAAACTCTTTATATTCCCCTTCTTCAACTTCAAGGTTTGTTTTTTTGTTTTGGTTTTTGTATATAAAATATCCACCAGTTATTATTCCTGATAAAACTAAAATAGATATTAAAATATAAATTGTTTTTTTAGACATAAAATTACCATTTTATTATATGATAATGATTCCCCTCATCAAGAAACTGTATTCCATCTTTTTCATACATAGAATAATCATTCGTTTTTGTTTTTCCTAGATTTTTTCCACTCTCAACATATTTAGTCATTGAGGGAGTATCATCAAAATCAACAATTGAATTACCTGGGAAATGTTGTGTATTTGGGCTATGTAGCCAGCATTCTGTTCCGCCATTTATTACAACTTCACAACTTGGGCATATTTTTGTTTTAAATTCAATAACTTTTGATGTATCTAATCCTGTTAAGGATGTACAATCTGTTTTTCCTGAATTTTCACATGATGGACCTTTTCTTTGTACTGTTATATCATATTTTATAAGTTCTTCTCTCTCTTTTTTATCTTCTGACCATTTTATTCCATTTGGGGCAGTCTCTGAATTTAATGTTATTCTTCCAGCACAATCCTTACTTTTTACCTTACCTGTGTTTTGTGGTTTGTCTCCATGAACTTCCATATTAACATCTAATTTTGCTGCTCTAATACTCAATCCGCTTCCTCCTAATAAATCTGGGTTTATTGTGTTTAATATTGCCCATGAACCTAGAGCAATTAATAATCCTATTATTGCATCTGTTATTCCGTCTTTTGCTTGAGCTTTTTTAAATATAGAGCCTTCTCCCATATACATGACCCCATTTATTATTATCATAATAACAGCAAGAGCTCCGCATAAGCCAATAGCGAGTTTAACTAGAATATTGAAATATTTACCAATATCATCTGTTTTGAATTCTTTGAAATCCCCTATTGGTGCGAGAAGTGTATAAGTAGATTTATATTTTCCAATCGGTTGATTTTCTTTTGCTGTAACATCAACAACTTCTTTTGGTGCTTCTGATATTTCTTTTTCTTTACAATCACCAACACTTCTTTTTTCTGTAGTATCTTGTGAAAAAATTTTTTTTTGTTCTACCCTAAATACATTACATTCATCTATTTTTTTATAACCTCCAATCTCATCTATTACATTATTTTCTAATAATATTTCGTAATAATAAACCTTTTCAGCACTTACTATTGCTGGTAGGGATATAAAAATAACAGAAATAAAAAGGAATAAAATTTTGATTTTATTTTTCATATTTAAAGATTTAATTTAAGAAGACCTTTGGCTTCTTGTAATATATTACTAATACCCTTAAAATAAACTTCTATCTCTGAGTATCCACCAGAAGAAGTAGGCCTAACTGTTATTTCTGTTTTTTTTGACGGCGTTTTTATTATACTGTCATTTATTTTCCATTGATAATTAAAATCATTTTCATAACTCTTGTATTCTAGATAATAAGGAGCCGTGACTATTGTGTTTTCCCCTTGATTTGCAGACATTTCGTTTATTGTTCCTTTGTTATATAAAACCCCATCTTCTGTTGTTTTTTTGTAAAAAACAATAAAAGGTGAAACTATTGGAATTGTTATTTCCTTTGAAGCACTAAAATTACCATTTAATGATGTTGTAATTACTTTTATTTTTTCTTCACTATCTAAGTAGTTATTATTAAATTTTATATAATCTTTCCCATATCCAGATATATCATTTTTTACTTCGTCTCCTAATTTCCAAGAATAAGAAAAATTACCAGGATTTGATTTGTTTGTGTTTGGTATTGCAACAATTTTAATTTTACCATTTTTTGAAACAAAAGATTTTCCTTTATAAAAAGGAGGAATATATCCATTTACTGATTCCCAAAGTAAAATAACTTCCGAAAAATTAATAAAAACTCTTTTATTTATAGAAGATATCATTTCTTCTGTTGTTATTTTTATATCAAACACAACGCTTGTGTCTGGAGCAGAACCATCAAAAGAATATGATGTTTTTCCATATCCAGAAGATACAATCTCAGAACCTCTTTGCCAAACAATCATTGCTCTATTTAAATCGGTTGCATAACTAGTTAGGTTTATTGTAACTTTTTGGTATGGTTCAGGATTTTGAGGACTAACATCTATTATAATATCATTTTCTTGGGTATTTATTTGATTTTCTGACCTAGATGTAAACGGAAAAAAAGAAAATACCGCTATATAAAATATCAATACAATTTTTTGCTTAAAGTCTTTCACATTTTATATTATATAATAATAAACAAGATTGAACAATAAAAAATTAAGATTTCTGAGCTAAAAGTTCCTCTTTAGCTTTTTTAATTGCTAGTATTTGAGATGGATCCGATGTTATAATTTCATTTTCTGTATAAGATGATATTACTTTTATAGCAACGTGTTTTAATCCAGCAAAGAATATTCCCTCTCCTGGGGCTGCTTCCAATAGTAAATATTTTTCTTCATCAGTAAGATTAAATGTTTTCTGGAGAGCATCTATTGTTGCTGGGGATTGTTTAAGTAAAAGTTGAAGTGAAGAGTTGGTAACGATTGGAATACCATACGGACTTCTTAGAAAATCACCCACATCTTGACTAATAGTTGCTAATCCTAAATAATATTTACGCCCTCTTTTTGCTATAGAATATAAGAAAGAAGCTGTATCTTCTGATTTCATCATCCACCAAGCCTCATCAACAACAAGTAGTCTCTTTTTTAGATTTTTACGAACAGAGTTCCATATAAAGTGAGTAACTATATACATAGCTGCTGGTTTTAAGTCATCTTCCATGTCTCTCACAGAAAAAACAACAAATTTGCGGTTTATATCTACGTTTGATGGTTTATTTAAGAAAGAAGACCATGTTCCGTGGGTATATTTTCCTAGTCTTTGTATTAAAGATTCACTACCGTCCATACCAGCTAAAACAACTTCAAAATCAGAAAGTAGGGGTGGTTCTATATTTGAAAAATCTGAATCCGATGTTATGTCTTTTAATGCATAGGTTTCTGTTATTGCTCTATCCACAATAGAATCCTCTTCTGGTGTTAATCCTCCTAACATAATTCTAAATAACCCAACAAGATTTATAATATTTGATCTCAAAACATCGGCAGGTGTTTCTTCTTTTGTTGGTATAGGAAGGTCAAAAGGATTGATATGGTGATCAGAGGAAAGAGATATATTAAAATATCTACCACCTACTGATTCTGCTAGGTATTCATATTCTCTTTCTGGGTCTATAACAATAACATCTGTATCAAACATTAATGTTCTTAGAATTTCTAATTTGGTTGTATATGATTTACCTGCTCCTGATGTTGCAAATATAATAGAGTTATAGTTAGGGAGAGAATATCTATCAAAAATAACAAGACTAGAATTGTGACGGTTAACACCATAAAGTATCCCATTGTTTGAAGTCAAATCAAATGAAACAAAAGGGAAAATACTCGATAAGGGCTCAGAGTTTAATTTTTGATGAATATTGAGATCGTCAGAGTTTAATGGTAAAGAACTTTTAAATCCAACGTCTTGTTGAAAAGATGCTGGTTTTATATAAACCATTTTAGATTCTAATAATGATTTAATTTCACTTTCTATTTTAAATAATTCATTCTCATTATCTGCATATACTGTTATGTATACACCAACTTCAAACATTTTTTCTTGAGCTTGCAAAAGCTGGTCTCGTAACTCTTCAAGATCGTTGTAGGCGGTATCTAGTATCGGGTCTCTGACTAAGCCCTTTGCTTCTCTAACTGATATTTGACTTTGAACTTCTGCAACTTTTTTTTCAAAAGTTCTTAGGATAGCCTCAGTTTCTATTGGATGTATAAAAATAGAAACATCATATATTTTATCTAAATTTATTATAGGAGAAAACCAGTTGTCCGTTAGATATCTAGGATAAGAAATAACAAAAAATGTTTTAACTATTTTATCTCCCAGATTTAAAACTCTAGGGGTTATTTCTAATGCAGATGGGGCTATTATGTCTTGAACTTCAAAAACTGCCGCTTCATACATCTCTGTTGGCATTTGGGGCATAACATTTATGCTATATTGACCCTTTTTATTTCCTAATATTGACGAAAATATTCCCATTTTCCAGAAACAGATTTTAACGCCTGTTTTAATTAATTTTTAATAATATAATTATAATACAAAAATATGTATTAATATAATTTTTTATAATTTTATACCCTCATTTATTTCACCAGGGTTGAATGTTTTATAAAACAACTCAACAATTGCTTCTGTTTTTAACTGTGTACTTCTTAGTCCTATACTACTTAATCCTTCTATTACAATATTAACCCTTTGGTCTAATTGAGTTCTTTTTTCTTCAAAAGAAACATCTTCTTTTATTTTTTTATTAGTAGCTATTACTTTTCTTCTTTCTCCTCCACCTATAACTCTTTCTATCATTCCGTCTGTTGATTGAGAAATTTTTGACTCATAAGAAACTACAACAAAAAAAGTTTTTGTCATAATATTTACTTCTTCCGTAAAATTTCTAATAAACTCAATATATTCTCTTGTTTGAATTTTAAGAAGTTTTTCTGTTTGAGCATTAAATCTTTCTTCCAAATTTAATAGGTATGGACGAATATCTAATTTTCTTGACTGAACAACTATTTGTGCTGGAAAATCTAAACCATTTAAAAAAGATTGAAAACCTAAAATAATTCCTTTTTGTTCTTCTTCTGATTTTAGAGACAAGTTCAAAGAAGAGACAATCACTATTGCTCTCAATCCACCATTTTTAAGTACAACTATTCCATTTTTTACTTCTTTTATTGGAACAAAATCTTGAGAATTTCTTGCGTTTAATGCCATATTTTTATTATAACATAATTATTTTTTTTATTCTTCGTTTATGTTTGTTTCTAGTCCTTGAGATAATGAGTTTATAATGTTTTTATTTTTATTAACAATTAGATGGTTTTCTTCCGTTTTTTCTTCTATTTTTTGTTTTAATTTTCTTTGATTCCATACATATATTCTATTTGAAAATAAATAAACAAAAATAGATTGAAGGTAAAATATAAAAGGTCTATTATTAACCTTATAAAAAGCCAAAGAAAGAGAGAGTGCTAATAATGGTAATATTATAAAAACACTAATATAAAAAGGTAGTGCTTTCCATAAAAAATAAATAGAACCACCCCCACCTGCCAAATAAACAAACTGTTTAAATGTTAGTGGTCCAAATAACTTATCTTCAACATCAATAAATTGTGGAACTCTAAATCTCATATTTTATATTTTAGCATATTTTTATTTTTTAAGTAAAAAACAAAAGCCATTTTATTGGCTTTTGTTTAAGTTGTCATTTATTTTAGGTATTGAATAGTTTGTTTCTGTTACCTTGGGTCCGTACGTTTCCTTTAGTTTATTTCCTAGGATCCCATTTGATATACTTTCTGGATGTTCTATCCCTTCTATCATAAAATTTTCGGTTTCGGGGACTAAATTTTCGTTTTCATTTTTATTTTTTTCTTCCACTACATCTATCCCAGAATCTTCAAAAATTATATTATTTGGTGTTTCTTCTCTTTGGAAATTATCTTTTTGTTCATTTTCTTTTACAAACTCAATACCATTTTTCTCATAAAATACTTCTTCTTTTGTTTTAGGAATAACATCCTCTTCTACTTTTTCTTCCATCTCTGTTTTTTTGTAAGGAGGTATTGGTGGTTGGTCATTTTTTGATTGCTCTAAATTTCTTATATTAGAATCAAATTGATTTTCTAGCTCTATTCTCTCTTTAAGGGGGTCTAAAATATCATTTTTTATTTTATTTGATATTTTATTTGCAATATTTCTATCTAATTCTAAATCGCTTATAAGAAAATTTTCAAAATCTTCGTATTTCATTAAACCAATTATTATATATTGAACAATAACAAAAATAGATTCTTTTGTTTCATTTTCTATTTCAAAAGATTCAATAATTCTTTTTATTTCTGTATCTATTTCAAGATAATACATCGCTCTTTTTGTTAGGGGAGAAAGGTTGTTGAAAGCATTATCTATTTGTTCTAATGTATAATTCATAGTTTATGGATTTGGATTTGCTATTTTATAATCTATTTCATCTATTTGTTCTTGCTGTTTTTTCTGAAGGTCTTGAAGGTTTTTTCTGGTTTCTATTACTGAGCTCAACTCAGTAACTTCTTGTTGCATTTTTCTAATCTCATTTTGTTTATTTACAAAATCTTGCTTAAGTTTTGAAATTTTATTTTTTTCTGCTGCTATTTTTTTCAACAAGGCGTCGTTTGTATCAGCTCTATTATAAAGTTCAGGGGATGGTTCTTCTCCTGCATTTATTTTGTCTTTAAATTCATCAATAACTTTCTGTTGTTCTGCTAAAACATCAGCATATTCTTTTTGTAATTCTGGTTCACTCTTGGAATTTTTAATTTGATTTTTTATTTCATCAGTTTCAAGACGAACCATATCTATTTTTTCTTGCCTTTGTTGTACGCTGTTTTCTACATCTTTTTCTTTAACATCTTTAATATTAGATAGCCCGTTTTCTGATACAACTTTATTCATAATCTTATCATTTTCAAGTTTTTTGGTTGCTGTTTCTCCTTGTTCTTTTTGAACCTTAATTTTATTGGATTCAAGTTCATATGATTCTTTATTTGAGTGTCCAGCCTTTTTACCTATTTTATTCTCAAGATTCTTAATGGCCATAGTTTTTACTTGTTTGTTTGGAATAAGACCGGTCTTGATTTCACCGCTTTCCATAGCATCTCTTCTTTCTGTGAGTCTTCTCTTGTTAATCTCCGCAGATGTTTCTATTTTTGGATTATTTTTTATATAGTTATCTTTATGATCCTGTTCACTAAACTTTTGTCCTTTCTTTTCTGCTTCTAGTTTTGCTGCATACATATCTTGTTCGTAATTATCATTCCAAGCTTTTGCTTTTTTATCTTGTTCGGCGGCAGCTTCTCCAGACATCTCAACCCTTTTTGCTCTTTCGTCATTTTTCTTTACTTGTCTATCTATATCAGCAACATATCCACCAGTTTTGCCCTTTCCTGTGTCTAAGCTCAAGCCTGTTTGTTTATTAAATTCTTTTCCTGCTTTTTGACCTAGTTCTGTGTTTCTTACATCAAAGCTAGCTTTTGATCCCAACTCTCCCGCCTTAAGAGCTTTACTTGCCATAAACCCTCTAATTCCACCCTTCGCTGCTGTTTCTTTGAGGCTTTCACTATTTGCTAGGTTTCCTGCAGCTTTACCAAGTGTTCCTCTCATTGCAAGAGCTGCTCCACCTGTTGCTGCCCCAACAGCAACTCCACCAACAGCAGAAACAGCCTTTGATGCTGCTGTAGCTATTTGTTGTCCAAGCTCTCCTGACATTTTCTCTGCTATCGCTTTTGCTTTGTTTAGTAATACCATTATGAAAATAAAAGGTACACTTATTGTAACTACCCAAGCTATACCAGTTTTTCCTTCTGATCCCGTTATGTCTAATCCAGTTTCTAAAAATTGAAGTATTATATATAAGAAAAACACAAAAACTGGAGCCATAAATGCTAGGCTTATTGTTTCTGGCCACCATTTTTTCCAGCCAATCTGACTAATGTTTTGAGATTCAGGTATCGTGTATGACATAAATGCAAGAGGAGATAGTATCATCATTATCCAAAGACCAACAACCCTAGCTACAAAAAATATTGCTACTGAAATAAAAACCATTATACCAACAACGTTAACCGCGGTTGCTAATAACGTTATTATTATAAAATTTCCTGGACTAAGTCCACCACCTTTTGTTTCTTCTTTTACTCCAGCGGAATTTGATTTAACAGCAGATGAGTGGTCGACAGATTTTTCAGCATTTATTATAAGGTTTTGCGGGTTAACTTTATTAACAAGTCCAGCTGATAGTGGAATTATATCTTCTTCTTTTGAGGTTGTATTGTTGTCTGCTCTTGTGTTTGTTGTTCCATTTGCTCCATTTTGTGTTGTTTGTATTGTATTTGAATTATAAAAAACTCTAGCTAGGATATTTGAAGTGTCTATTATTACTCTTGTTGCAAATAAACTAAAGTTTATAAAAAGTCCAATAATTACAACATTAACAACAAGCTCTTTTGTTTTACCAGATTTAAGATTAAGTATTGTTTTGAAAGCTATATAGAGAAGTATAAATATAAAAAATATATTACACACATCCCTGAGAACACCCCAACCTTGTACCACAAAAGCTGAGCGATAAGAATCATCACTTATAGAATATGCAAAAATCCAGTCAAAAAGATTACCAGCAAGGGCAAAAACATAAGATGTTGGGACAAATAAAATATAATAAAACATTTGAGCGATACAACCCATAAAAGTCCCTTCACCCAAATTAAGTATATGACAAGCTGGTAGTTTTGTATCTGCGGGTTTACTATTTGAAGCTACATTTTCTACTCCAGCACTAATAACCCCTGCGTTTTTAGTGGTTTCGTCCCCTTCAGTATTTGTTGTAAATGTTAGTGGCGCAATTTCTGCTATTTTTTGATATGTTAAATTTGTTGGGAAAGATCCACCTTGTGATGATGATGTTGTTGTGGTTTGGGTTATATTAATATATGAATATAAAGTGTACGTTGTTGAAGATTCTACATTAAATGTAACTTCTTGGGTTGGTTTTGATTTAGAATAATTTATTGTTTCTTGCCCTATCTTTTTTCCATCTTTATTTGTTATATATACAACAATCTCATATGAATATGTTGATGATATAAAAGCTCCAAGTGAGTAATCTGTACTATCTGCTATTTCTATCTTTGCTGTTGCTGTTTTGTCTGTGTGTGTAACATTCCCTAACATTTGTATGTTGAAATTAACATCGGGTTTCTGTGCTTCCCCTTTTTCTGCCCCAGATAATATTTTACCTTCCCATGTTAAATCTGTGTTTTTTGAACACTTTATTTCACCTTTATCGTTTTTACCACAAGAATATGAGTAATTAAAATCTTTATTATTTTCTGACCATTTTCTTGTTTCGTTTATATATACTCCATATTTAAATTTACATACTCCATTCTCACATTCTTTTTCTGTTGGATTAAGTTCTAATATAATAGAGTCGTTAGTAACCTTAAATCCTTGTTCAGAAAAAACAACATCATTTGGGTTAAGAGGACCATCTGCTTCGTAGATATGAAAAGATAAATTTTTGTCAATACAATTTGAAGTTTTTATTGTTGCTTTAATAGTAGTGGGTAGAGGTTTGTTTGTTTCTTCTGTGATATCCCCTTCTGGTAAAAAATCTACACTTAATATTTTACACTCCTCTTCTGCTTTGGCTATATTTTCAATTGCTAGTATTTTTCTATTTTCTCTGTTTATCTCAATAGAAATAGGCGCGAAAAAATTCACGAATACAAAAACAATTAGAATGTAAGATATAAATTTTTTCATTTAAATTTTTATCTTTTTATTATATCATTATTTTTATTTATTTGTTAATAATTTTACCAAATTTTTAACAATTGTTCTGTTTTTTTAATATCTACTCCGTCTTTCCATTTACACCCAACACTTAGTATAGCTTTTCTCATTTGAAATTCTTTTTGATCTATATCTTTTAAGTATGAAAAAGGATCAGCTTCGCAATTTCCTTTAGGGAGGTTTTCGTTATTTATTTTGAATTCTTCGTTGATTGTTCCTATTTCCTCTACATACAGTCCATTAAATAAAGAGCAGTCTGTTTCTTCAGGCTTAAGTATCCTTGAGTTATTTGAAAGTTCAAAACCAAAAAAACTTTTATCTGTGTTTACATATAGGGGTTTTGTTGTTTTTCCGTAATAATAACCAGAAATAACTTCACAACTATTTCCATTACCAGGGAATCCGACTCCTGTCTTGTCGTAATCGTTGTTTTTAAGCCATTCAATTGTTGAATATCCTGTATCGCTGTTTGTATAAGCATAGACCCCATCTTTCCCATCTGGAGAATACCAAGGATTTCCATGCTTGGTAAGTCTGCTTGCAACAGGGTCGGCCTCGCATTGTTTTGATAGTTCTTTTATGTCACCAATAAGTTTTTGTTGTTGATCTGTTTCATTATAAATACGAACAATATCGTTTTCAGTTCTTAGTGTTGATGCTATAAGGTAAAATTCACGCAATAATTTGTTTAATTCATCTTGCTGTTCTTCTGTAAATTCTATTGGGTTTTCTATAAAATCAGCACAAAAATTTGGTTCTTTTTCATTTGCAGATTCTGAACTGTATTCAGGTAAATACTTATTGGTTATTATCCCTCCCTCATGACAACCAGGGTCTTCTTCGTCTATTTTCCCATCATTATCATTGTCTTTAAAATCAGAGCATTGCGGAAGATATGTTATTTCTACAGATTCAGAATAATGGTCAGCAACATAAGATTTATCATTGAGTGGGTTTTTATCTGCGTGACATTCTGGGTCGTTTTTGTCGATATTCTTATCCCCATCATTATCTAGACCATCACTACATTCTGGTTTAGGGTTTGATAAATTTAACCCTCCAGATTCGAATAAAATTTCTCTATCATAGTTACCATCTTTATCATAACAATCGGGGTCTTTATCGTCGGCCCCATCTGCAAGACCTCCATTTATTAATTCATTGTCTACCCCATCTCCACACTCAGGAATAAAACCACTCAAACTCTCAAACAGCTTGGGGTCATATTTATTTGGGTCTGAGATATCAAAATTTTTATAACAACTAGGGTCATCTCTATCTATTTTTTTATCTCCGTCATTATCTATGCCGTCTTCACATTGGTTTTGTGATTCTACATATATATAAGCACTAGAAGATGCAGTGTTTCCGTCTTCTTGTGCATAAATAGCCGTAATTGAAATATTTTCTTTAATGCCTTCTAATATGAAAGAACCTTTCAATTCATCTTTTTTTATTTTATCTAAATATGCACAACTAATCTCTTTACCATTTTGTTCACACTTAACATTTTTACAAGAATCGTTTTCACTGTTTGCGTTTTCTTCACTATAATTACAATTAAGTTTTCTAATTTCATCACATGGTTTAGTTTCACCATTTATTTTACATTCATTTTTGAATAGAAAATCTTGGTTTAGAATTTTTAATTCTCCTTTCTTTGCATTTTTAACTTCCCATTCTATAGAAGAAGACGCCCCATATTTAACATAGTTTGGTTTTGCTTTTATGTTGAGTTGTGGATAAGTAAAATCACCACTATTGTTAACAATAACCATTGTTGAGTTGGAAACTGAATTATTTTCTCGACTACAAACAACAGAATAGTTTGTAGTTTCTGTTAATGGACCAACTACAACTTCACCCTCTATGCCAAAAGTTCTTAATTGTTTGATATTTTTGCAATCTATAATATTCCCATCTTTTTTGCATTCAAAGTTTGAATCCCCTTCTTTATATTTTTCACAGTTTGTTTTGTTTCCATCTTTTGTGCATTCAAAGTTTAAACCATAGACTTCACAGTAGTCTGTATTTGAAGAACTCCAACTAATAGTAGAATATTCTCCGGGGTTGATAATCTGGGGTTTAGCTTTTACAAATTTTATCATTGGTATATTCATGTCTATATTTACGTTTATATAAACACCACCAGAAATAATTCCTGTATTTTCTGTTCCTTCACATAAAATGGAATAAAATTTACTATCATATAGTGTTTCTGTTTCAATGCTTCCACTTGTTGGTTCAACAAAACCATTTCCAATATCACAAGATGTTGTATTTTCTGAAACCCAACTTATAGTAGCTTTTTCTCCAGGATTTATTCTTGTTTTATCTGCGGTAACTGTAACTTTGGGAATTTTTGATTCAGCAATATCTTTCCCTGTTACACCTATATAAACACCACCAGAAACAATTCCTGTATTTTCTGTTCCTTCACATAAAATGGAATAAAATTTACCACCGTATAGTGTTTCTGTTTCAATACTTCCACTTGTTGGCTCAACAAAACCATTTCCAATATCACAAGATGTTGTATTTTCTGAAACCCAACTTATAGTAGCTTTTTCTCCAGGATTTATTCTTGTTTTGTCTGCAGTAACTGTAACTTTGGGAGTGTTTAGATTTGGAACTATTGGGTTTTTTATGTCATCATTCAAAAAATCATCAGGGTTTGCAAATGGGTTTATAAATTTACCTAGCCATTCTTTAAAATTTTCTCCCCATTCTCCGATTTTATCCCAAAAATTCATATACTCAGACATATCTGGAATTATTACACTTCCAATGTTTCCATTATTAAAATCATATTCTGCGATACCAAAAATATCAGAATAGTCTTTTATTTCAGAGGTATTTCTTATGACTATAACAATAGGGTCACCATTTGAGTTGTATCCAACAATTTTTAGAATGTCACCCTTTTTAATATCTTCACCTGCTTGAGCACTTGTTTTGCTTGGGTTTTTGTTTGATTGTAGAGAATCAACTATCTCAAGCCCCTTTTTTTGAGATGTTCCAAATAATGATTGAAAAGGAATTATATTTTCAGATATTTCATTTGAAGGAAACAACCTATCTCTATTTTTATAAATAAGAAAAATAATAAGACCAAGTATAACCATCGCTATAATGGATATTATTATTGCCTTACTTTTTCTCTTTTTTTTCTCAATCATATTTTTATTTTTTCTTATAATAATTTATTATAAATTGTTATTTTTAATCTAATGGATAAACAATATTTTTACAGTCAATATCTTGCATGTCTATTTTTCCATCCCCATCATTGTCTATGCTGTCAAAACAATTGCGTTCTCTGTTTGGTATTTCAAGTGGTGGTGTTATTCCTACTCCTATGCAATCTGGGTCATCTTTATCTACAAATCTATCCAAGTCGTTATCTATTCCGTCACCGCATCTTTCTTCTTTTGTTCCTGTTGATATCATAATGTCATCAATATCAAAAAATGAAATATTTTCTTCTGCCATACAGCTAGCATATTTTTCAAGATATTTATCAAGAGTTAGTCCTTCTTTGTCTGCTTTGTCTTTTAGTTTTTGATTTCTGGTATTTTGAGCTTCTGTTATTATTGCTGAAACTTTATTTTTAATTGATTCTAGTTTTGCAATGTTTGTTTGTGTCTCTAGTATTGCATTTTTGTATTCTTCTATTGTTTCTTCTGTCACTTCGTCATAATATGCTATATTTTTTACATAACTTAACCCCATTTCTGCCATTTCGATATAATCTGGGTTTGGTGTTTTTATTGCTGTTGCTTCGTTTTCAAAATATTGTTTTGTTATATTGTTATAATATTTTGCATCCATCATTTTGTCGAATACTTCAAAAAAGTTGGTGAAAAGTCCATTATTAACATAATTTAACCATGTATTCATAATCGTTTTTCTGTTTTCTATACTCCAAGCTTCATCTTTGTTAAAATTCCCGTCTTTGTCGTAATGATAACTTAAACAAACTCTATCTCTATAGTTTTCAAAAGCATTATACTTAGCGGTATTATCTGAATCGTTTAGATTGGCAATACAACAATAATTATTATTCGTACAATCTACTGTTTCTTTAAGGTCTTTTGCTGCCCAGATTGGCCCTGCTATTGGTATAAAAAATTTCCACCAGTTTCTTTCCACAGCATCCCTACCATCAAAAAGACCCTTATCCCCCCATCTTCTATCAAAGTTATCTAAAAGCCACATAAAATTATCAGACCTACCTGTATTATCATCTAATTTATTGATTTTTTTCCAGATATTTGGTGTATCTGAATAGTATTCTGCAAGATTTCTATATGTTCTAGAGTCTTCGTGGTCTATTCTCCACTCTGTTCTGTATTGATCTCTTGGACCTACATACATAGAACCAACCCAGTCTTGATAAGAAGATCTTATGTCTGTAGAGTTTAATTTATAGCTTGGGTTTGGTCCAGGGATACAGTAATCAAGTTTTGCTAATGACGTTGTTACATTTGGAAGTAATCCTATAAGGTCTTTTGCTGCCACAATAAAATCCTTTTGTGTTTGGATAACACCTTTTTTCTTTAATGGATTTTTTTGGTTTTTGCATGTTTTGTTTACATCAAGTCCTCCACATTTCCAGTTTTGCCATTCTTCTCCATTCCAAAATGCTCTGTCTCCGAATTCCCAGCCATTATATCCATCATTTATGATTTTTGATTTGCCTGCTATTTTTACTGTGTAAAACATGTAAACTTCTTTATTTTTTTTCTGGCCATTTTCTCCTAATGCTAATGCATATTGTGGAGCTTTGCCAGCATATAGTTTTTCTGTCAATTTGGTTTCTGTGTTTGTTGCTATGTTCTTTTCTGCGTCCCATGTTCCAAGATCTTTAATCTCGGCTTTGTTTAGGTGGTAATAGGTATTACCTAAATCTCTCGTTAGGTTAAAATTATTATAAGAACCACCATTGTTATATGAATAAGAACTTGATTCTCCTGAGTTTAAATCATCAACCCAGTTAGATGTTTCTACTGGTGCATCTGCCAATCCTGATAATCCAAATATTTGTAATCTTTCTAGTAAAATAGAAAATAGAGCATTAAGTCCATCGTTGATTGTGTCAGCTAGTTCTAACTGTCTTTCTGGTGATGTTAGGTAATTGGATACTTTGTCTTTAATGAGACTACCAGGAGTTATTGTCTCCCATTTTATACAACCCCCATCTTCTTCTTTTTGGGGTTGTGTTGTAGAGGTTGAACCTTCATATTCTGTCTTTCCATTATTATTTTTAATTTCGTTCCATTTGGGGTTCCCTTTTTCATCTTTAAGTCCCCATAATACACATTTTTTTTGACTCATAAATCCTCCATTTTGTAGAAGTTCGTTGTTTACTTCTTCTTTTTGTTTCTGGGCCTGGTCTGATATTATCTGACTTGCCATCATACTATAACCAAGAGGGTTGTTTTGTGGGTATTGAGTAAGAGCTATCCAAGCGTTCCAACCCCCAGAAGAAAAATTATTAGCAAAAACTTCATTTGCTTTTTCTGCCTCCATGAGGGCGATTTGTGTTTCTTCTGCATCTTCAAAAACCTCATCTTTATAATAAGATACAGGGTCTGTGATAAAATTACCCAAGGTTGAATAAAGTCCGCCTAGCATTTCGGTTGAGCTTTCTAAGATTGTTTTATTGCTTATTGTTGTACTTATAAATTTTTCGGCATAAGGACTTGTTTTACCTGGGGTTAGAAGAGAATCGATTCCTGTTTCTATAACATTTCTTTCTAGTCTATTCATGTAACCTGAAACATTTTGAACATAAAAAGGATTACCTCCAAATCCTGTATTAACCCAGTTCATAGTACTTCTGGTCATTGCTGTTAGTTGGTTTTTGGCTAAAGTTACAGCTATTCCGTTAAAACATTCCTCTACTAGTCTTGCTTTTTTTGTTTCGTTTAATTCTTTTTGTTGAAGTTTGTATTGTTCTAGGTTTGTTGTTGTTATGTTATCTGAACATATATCTGCTGTATTTCTACCTATTTTCCCTGTTATTTTAGAAAATAATGTTTTTACTGTATCAACAAGATTGTTAACTTGTACAACAGATCCTGCTCCAGCCTCTGTTCCAGCTTTTAAACTACTACATGCATTTTGTAATTCTTTATAGAGGGCTTGTTCAGCTTTTTCTGTTAGTTTATCTGTTAGTTTTGTTGGTAACATAATCATCCACTCTGAAACTTTGTCAACAACGCCAGTACATCCAACAACTTGTGTTAATAAATTGGCATTTATTATGTTTTTTAGGTCAAAAGAATAGTCAGTAAGTGGGCCGTTGTTGGGATTTGAGTAAACATCAGTAAGGGTTGTGGTTGTTCTAGCTTCTATGCTAAATGGATTATATATAAACAAAGAAAAAACAATAAAAAATATTATTTTACCGATAATGTTTTTTTTATGTTTTTTCATAAATATCTAATATTATATCATTAATAATAACTCAGTGAAATTTTCTAAATCAATAAATAACTCATCATGGTATTTTTTGTAACTTAGAATTGAATTCATCCCTAGTATAGGGTCAGAGAAATATTGAGACATTCCCTTAACACAGACACCATTTTTCTCGTAGCCATTTGCTATTTTTAAATGTTCCTCTGACATTGATTCTGGAACTGGTATTTGAATTAATTCGGATGCAAACTTTTGGTATAGTTCTGAAACTGTTATAACAGAATATATTGCACTATTATCATTTGAGCTTATGGCTTGAGCTAGTAAAACAAGCTCTTTCCCTATATCTGATTTTCCATATTTTTCAATCAAGTTAGATATTTTTTTTGAATATTCTTTTCTCGATTCAACAGTATCAATAACTATTGTTAAAGAATCTCTATTGTAGACACTGTCTATTTCTAGTGCTGATATGTTTTCACCAAAAGCATTAGATACTTCTTTTAGGGATTCTTCGTCTATTTCTCCGGATTGCATCAAAGACACTATTGTAGCAAAGAAATATTGTGAAAGAGTTTCGTTATTTGAACTGAGTAAGCTGTTTTCTTGTTGGATTATTCCGTTTTTGTTTAAATTTTCTTTTTTGGAATTAATGAATTCTTTATTGGATTTTCCGTTTTTGTCTGGGTCAAGCCCCCAAAGATACTCTTCCCAGTCTGGAATACCGTTATTGTTGGAGTCTTTTTCTATAACATTACTTATTAGTAGGGTTTTTGGTGTTTTTCCTCTATTGATTCTGTTCTCTACACCGCTTTTGATATATTTTACTAATTCTACAATACCAAAAATAAGAACCATTGCGATGATAATTACTGCTATTCTTATTACAAATTTTTCACTTGGTAAGTATTTTTTGTCTATCATTTTTATTTTAAAATTATACTTTAATATTATATAATTTTATTTATTAAAAATCTAGTTTTTTTATTATTTTTAGCCAAAAAGTAAAAGAAATATTTTCTGCACGAGTATTCTTTTCTATTTTTAGTTCATTAAATATTTCTGCTATTTTTTTTTGGTCTGTGATATTTTCTAGGTTTTTTATTAAAACTTTTCTTTTATGAGCAAAACCAGCTTTTATTATTTTGAAGAAAAAATCTTCTTCTTTTTTGTTTTTGAAATTATTATTTGAAATATTATCTATAAGGATGATAGCCGAATCTACCTTTGGAGCAGGGTTAAAATATTTCTTGCTAACCTTCATTATATATTTAGGTTCCGCATACGCTTTTACAGATAGAGACAGGATACTTTCTTTGCCGTCTCGTACCACAATTCTTTCTGCAACTTCTTTTTGTACTAAAAGGGCCATTAATTCTGGTTTATTTTCAACTTCACTTAGAAATTTTTTAATAATTGCTCCTGTAATGTTATAAGGTATATTGGCAACTATTTTGTATTTTATTTCTTTATTTTCAAGGTTTTTTAACCCCACTTTATTTTTTTTGTTAAATTTATCAAATTTTTCTTTAAAATATGTATCTGGGTCAAAATCCAAACAATCCCCCTCTATTATTTCCAATTTTCTGTCTAACTCATCCAACCTCTTATTCAACTCTGGTATGGACAGAGTGCATTTATCTTCTATTTTTTTATCAAATTCCACTGTTTTTAACTTCGGATTCGATAGAATACAATTATATTTTATGTCTGTAAAAAATTTTTCATTCAAAAATCCTATAAGATCTCTATCTTTTTCTATTGCTAATACACTCGCGCCTCTTTTTAAGATTTCTTCTGTTAAAGCTCCTTTTCCTGGACCAATCTCTATAACAAAATCATTGCTGGTAACCTTTCCCGCTTCACAAATAACTCGAAGTGCTTCTTTCGATTTCAAAAAATTCTGTCCCAAATTTTTCTTTGCCCGATGTTTCCACTGCCCAGGCAAGGCCTGGGCAGTGTCATCTTTTTTATAATTTTTGATTTTCATTATTATTTTTATAGTCTAACCATTCAAAAATTTCTTTTTCAAAATTTTCTGGAGACCCAAAATAGCTTGGGATACTTGATTTGTTTATTATTTTTGATTCAACTCTGTCTATTTTTTCTGTTATGTCTAAAAAACTAGAATATTTATATTCAAAAAGGTATTTTTGTGCTTCAGTTAAGTTTATAACACCTATTTCTTTCCAGTTATTTTGTATAAGTTTTATTGGATTTAAATGTATATATGAAAATAAATATTTAAAGTAATTATCATTATTTATATGCTCAGATTTAAATTTTCCTTGAAAAACTACCCCACTATGATCATATTTTTTATTAAAATATATAGAGTAAGATGTACAAAGTCTATGCATAAAAGTACTTATTCCATTTTTTACTTTTTCTTTCAGAATAAAATGAAAATGATTTGGAATAAGACAATAACTTATAATATCAACAATTTCCCCATCTTTCTCTACTGTCCAGGCCTTGCCTGGACTTGTTTCAACATCAGAGAATTTTTTTGCGTTTATTGAGTTTGATATATACATAAGTTTTAAAAATCTATCATAATCGCTATGACTAATAAAAATATTCATTTTATTTACACCACGGTTGTAAATATGATAATTTTCATTTTCGATTAAAGACACTGATCTTATGGACATATTAATATTATATACTTTTACACTGCCCAGGCAAGGCCTGGGCAGTGTTGAATGTAGGTTTTATTTTAAAGATATACTATTCTTTCACTAGATAGAGAATGTTTTTGTTCAAAATATGTTAGATGTTCGGGGATATCATATATGAATTCAGAGGGTGTGTTCACTTGTTTCATTCCATAAATAGTGCGAAGTGTTGAATATGATATATAAAGTTTTTCTCTAGCTCTTGTTATTGCCACATAGAAAAGTCGGCGCTCTTCTTCTTTATCTTCCTTTTTTGAATCCAGTCTTGCGTGTGGAAATAAGTCTTGTTCAAGGCCTGAAACAAAAATATATTTAAATTCAAGACCTTTTGATGCGTGAACAGTCATAAGTCTTACTCCACTTTTGTTTTTTTCTTTTTCATCTATTAGTGTATCTTGGTCACTTGCAAGAGCTGCATCTTCGAGAAGTTTTTCTATTCCGTCTTCTAGCTCGTCATATTTTGTTGCCAACGAAACAAGTTCTTTCATGTTTTCTAAATCTTCTTGTTCGTCTGTTGTGCCGTGTTTATATTTATCTTCTAAACCTGTTCTTTCAATTATAAATTTTATAGATTCTGAAACGTTTTTGGTTTCTATACATTCTTTTATTTCATCAAGCAGTATGTAAAATTTATTTACTTTTTCCTGCATGCTGGCTGGTAATTCAATAAAAGTACCAGCAAAAATTTTTGCAATTGTTGTTTTACCTATTCCACGAGTTGGAATATTAATAATTCTTTTTATATCAGACCAGCTCTCTTTATTTAAGGAGGCTTTTATATATGAGATCAGATCTTTGATTTCTCTTCTGTCAAAGAATTTTACTCCGAGGACTTGATAAGGAATACCTCTGTCTAGTAACGCTTCCTCTATAACTCGTGATTGAAAATTGGCTCTATATAAAATAGCAATTTCTTCCGGTTTTGTATTTTTTGTTTGCATTATGTAATCTATTGTTTCAGCTATATAGTCTGCTTCTTTTATTTCATCATAGGCTTCACAAATAGTTATTGATTCACCTTCTATGTTTTCTGTAAATAAATTTTTTGGAACCCTATACTCATTTTTTTTAATTACATTATTTGCGGCCTCTATTATGTTTTTTGTTGAACGATAATTTTGTTCAAGCATAATTATTTTTGCATTTGGATAATCTTTTTCAAAATGAAGCATATTTTTAATATTTGCTCCACGCCAAGAATAGATATTTTGATCTGTATCTCCAACTACACAAATATTTTCTTTTGGACCAACCAAAAGTTTAACCAGTTCGTACTGGACTTCATTGGTGTCTTGATATTCATCTATATGTATATATTTCCACCTATCTTGATATTTTAATTTTACTTCTGGGTATTTTTTTAAAATTAAAACAGTCTCTAATAATAAATCATCAAAATCAAGAGCTTTTTGTTTTTTTAATGTTGTTTCATAATCTCTCCAGACCATAGCAACTATGCTAGAAAGAGCACTATTTACTCCAGCACTAAAACTATCTACGGTTATAAAATCTCCTTTTGATTTTGAAATAATACTTTTTATTTTTCTTGGTTCATGCTGTTTTGGATCTATACCACGAGCTTTCATAGAATCTTTTATTATAGAAAGAGCATCACTTTCATCAATAATTGAAAAATGTTTTGTAAGTCCTATAAGATTAGCATTTTCTTTAATTATTTGTACACCAAGGGAATGAAAGGTAGATATAAATGGCGAGCTAGAGTGAAGTTCCGGCTTACCTATTCCATGTTTTATATCTTCTAACATTTTCATCACTCTTTCTCTCATTTCTTTGGAGGCCTTGTTTGTAAAGGTGACAGCCAAAATTTCATTCGGGTTTATTCCTTGATGTATAAGATGTATTATTCTATGTGTTATTGTTTTGGTTTTTCCTGCTCCTGCTCCAGCTACTATCAAAAGTGGGCCTTCTGTGTAAAGAACAGCTTCTTTTTGTTTATCATTTAATAAATTTAAATATGACATATTAAAGTATTATATTCATATTTCAAATAAAAACAAAAACTACGCATTCGCGTAGTTTTTGTTTTGCTATTCTTTATTTTCTTCTACTTCTTCTGTTATATATTTAGCGTTTTCAAACATAAGATTTTCTATTTCTTCTTCAGCTTTTTTTTCTTCTTCATCTAGTTCATTAAATACAGGAGAATTTTCATCAATTTCATCTATTTCTTTTTCAATACCGCTCATTTCATTTTTGAAATTTTCTGATATTTTTTGTAAATCTTTCTCTGCTTCTTTTACTTTTTCTGTAATATTATTTAGGCTTTTTTCTATTTCTTCTTCATTTAAATTATTTTCCATATTTTTATATTATTTTATCTATTAAGTTAATATAATCTTCTTTTTTAATACCTTTTTCTTCATACATTATTTCTAGTATTTTTTTGAAATTATTTATTTTTAGTATATTTTTACTTGGTAATTCTGTTCTTTCAACAAATTCTTTTTCATCTATTTTAAGCAACTCACTTCCGTTGTTTTCTTCTAAGAATTTTAGGTATTTCTTTATGGTATTTTCTATGGTATCAGACTTTTCAAATTTTAATTCTTCTTTTTTATTATCATCAATATTTTCTTTTGGGGAATTATTTTCAGATTCTCTGTATTCTGTTTTAATTTCATTAAAATCAATATCATTTATTTCTTTTGATTTAATTCTCAGCAATTCATTTTTCTTTATTAAATAAGGAGATATCTTTTTTAATTTTTTATTTATTTGTATATCTATTTTGTCTTTCTCTCTAGCTATTTCATTTCTTTTTGCTTGGATACTTAAATATAAAAGATCTATGTTCTCATTTAAACTTTTTATTGCTTCGTTTTTATCTATATCTTTCTCTGAAAGATATAGTGAAAGATTTTCCATGATTGAGTCACGGCTTATTTTTAGAATATTTATTCTATTTTCTGCTTTTGAAATCTCACTCTCTGCTTTGATAGAGATTTCTTCAACCGCCTTCCTTTTTTCAGATAATAGATTTAGTTTTCCTTCAAGTGGAGATGCTTTTATCTCATAGTTTGTTACAAATCTATCAATAACAGCATCTCTTCTATTTTTAAATATTTCCAAAGATATTTCTTTTTGAGAAATTTTTGAATTAACTTTATCTATTTTTGTTTCTATTTTATCCCTTTGTTTGTCTATTTTTATTCCTTCTTTTTCTGCGCGGTTTTTTGCATTTGGGTCTATGCCCTCTAGAAATTCGGCTGTTTCTTGATTTAACTTTTTTACTTCATTGAGAGTTTCACTTCTTGTTTCTAGTCCGTATAGTTTACTCTTTAGATCAAGTCTTTGTTTTTCTTTTTTGTCAAAAAGAAATTGATTGTATGCTATTTTTATTTTACCAATAAATCTATTGTCTACAGGAATCTTAATCAGTCCACTGTAAACTTTGGACATAAAACTTTGAGATTGTTTTGATAAATTTTTAAAACCTTCTTTGTTTTTTGGATTAATAACTGAATCCATTTCTTCTTCATTTAGCTCAGCAGAAGTAGTTGCTTCTTTGTTTTCGTTTGTTGTTTCTTTACTATCCTCTGTCCCTGTTTCTTTTGATTCTTCTGTTTTAGCTTCTTCTGGTGTTTGAATTGTTGCTTCTCCTTTTGATTTTTCAACTTTTATTATTTTATCTCCATCAAATTCAATAGTATCTCCTGGGGAAAAATTCTCTACTTTTTCAGAATCATTTTCATTCATAGTTTCTGTTTTAGCTTCTTCTGGTGTTTGAATTGTTGCTTCTCCTTTTGATTTTTCAACTTTTATTATTTTATCTCCATCAAATTCAATAGTATCTCCTGGGGAAAAATTCTCTACTTTTTCAGAATCATTTTCATTCATAGTTTCTGTTTTAACTTCTTCTGGTGTTGGAATTTTTATTTCTATATTGTTTTCTGTTTTTGGTTCTTCCCTAGTGTATTTATATTCTGTTTTATTTTTTATTTCAGAAATTTCAGCGACAAGTTCAGCTATTTCTTGTTCAAGATGATATGTATTAATAAAGGCATATTTGTCTGGGTTTTCAGACGCTTCTTTGTTTAGTTTATTATAATTAGCTAATTCTTTCTGTAAAACATTTAATTTTTCTTGTTTAGGCTTAATTGCTATTTCACCAAGGATTTCTTTTCTTTGGGATTGGTAATCTTCAAGTGTGTTTTCAACCTCATTAATTTCTTTACTAGAAAAATTCTGGCGATTTTCTATCATGTGTTTATGGAGTTTTATGAGCTTATCTATTCGATCTGTGAGAAGTTCTGTTTCTTCTTCAGGAGTGCGTCTTTCTACAGCTCTTAATTCAGCAACTCTGTCAGAATCATTACTAAAAACTTCATCTAAGGAAGCTGGCTCTCTATCAGTTTTATTTTCTAATTTATTTTCTAATTCTCTTAATTTATTTTCATTTTTTAAATTTCTTTCTTCAAGTTCACGAGAAGGTTTTTCTCCTCCTTTTAATTTTCCTAATTCTTCAAGTATCAAATCTTCCTCTTCTTGTGCTTTTTTGTATTCTTCTTCTAGGGAAAGAATCTCAGTTTCTTTTTTTTCAGGATTATTTTCTTGTAATCGTTCTGTTGTCCGTGATTCTCTTGGTTCATACGAATAATGAGGTCTTCTATAAATTATTTTTCCTATTGAACCATCTTGATTTTTTTCTAATTCAACAATCTCTTT
This sequence comes from uncultured Candidatus Saccharibacteria bacterium, assembly GCA_964446475.1. GTDB lineage: Bacteria > Patescibacteriota > Minisyncoccia > Phycocordibacterales > UBA9973 > UBA8515. The sequence continues at coordinate 23,283 of CAYUOT010000003.1, forward strand.
AGGATAACGTTTAGAATTTCCCCCTTCTTCATAAATAGGTTCTAATTCTGTTAAATAATAAGAACCTTTATCCTCTGCTGTTTTAATTACTTTTTCTTTATATAAAACACCTTCATATGGTGTTATAATAATGTTGCCTTCTGTGTACTCTTTTAGTTTATTATTTTCTTCTAAATTTTCCCCATTTTTAAATTTTTCAAAAAATTCTTCTTCTTTCTTTTTTTGCAATTCATTTTCCAAATCCTCTTCTTCTATCTCTTTCATCATTTTTTCTGTATCCGCTTCCCTTTTCATTCTATTAAATTCAGTTATAAAATCAGCAGTATTTTCCTCATTAATTTTTTCTGGTGTTGATGTTTCATATGTTATTTTTTTTATTTCATTTATTCCAGAATCAATTGTGTTTTGTTTGTTTTGTTCTATTCCACCTATTTCTTTTTTAACAGAAATAGTTTCTTCGTTTTCTGTTAACCCAAGCTCAGAAATATTATTATCTATTTTAGAGATATTTTTATTTTCATACTCTTTTGATTCATTTTTTAATTTTTCTAATTTTGCTTGGATTTCAGATGCTTGTTTTTCAAGGTCTTTTATTGTCTCTATTTTACTTTTTTCTATGTTAGGTGTGGTTTCGTTTTTGTTTTCAATATTTTTATTTTCGTTTTCCATTTTATTTTTTATTTAATCTTTTAATAATTTTTCTAATTCTTTTATTTTTTCTTCCTCGAGTTTTTTTATGTATTTTGAAGCTATCTCTTTTTGTCTATTTTCAAACTCCTTTATTTTATTAATAGTTTCATTATAAATGTCTTCTATTTTTTTAGATTTTTCATCTATATTGTTGTCCATATATATATATTATAAAATACTCATAATATATAGTCAATTTTTTGTTTTTTTGTGCAATCGTTTTTTTCTGTGGAAAACTTTATTGACTATACTTCTTATATAGTATAGTCTTATTATTATAGGGTCAGTTAATCATATTTCCCTTAATTTCAGAAAAAGAAGCATAATCTTAATATAACATATTAGATTTTCAGAAAGTCCAATTTATTTATGAATTTAAAACAAAACTTAAAAGATTCAATTGGTCAAAATATATCAAAAAATGACCAATTGATGAAAATATCTTTATTTTCTAAGACTTCTAATTTGAAGTTTGTTTTTGCTTTTGTTTTTGTTGTTTTCGTTTTCGTTTTGACAAAGCCATCTTTTACTAGTGCTGATTTTGTTGATTCTGTTAAGTCTATTTTAGGGGTAAGTGTTCAAGCAGAAGAGAATACAGAAGGAAGTGAAGATTATAATTCTCAAAACATTCCTCTTCTAGAAGCAACAACTCTTGATATGAAAAATATTAAAAATGATGATCCTGTTATTGTTGGAGATGATTCTATCTCAACAGAAGGGTCATCTTTTGGTATGGGGATAGAAAGTGTTTCAGATGGGAGTATTGTTGTTTATACTGTTAAGGAGGGAGATACTCTTTCTCAAATTGCAGAAGATTTTAATATTTCTCAAAATACTATTAGATGGGAAAATAATATTACTGGTCAAAATATAAAAGTTGGGCAAAAGTTAAATATTTTACCAGTTACTGGAGTTAAGCATATAGTAAAAAAGGGAGATACAATAGGAAGTATTGCCTCTAAGTATGATGGAGATGGTGGTGAAATATCTGTTTATAATGGTTTAACCGATAACAATTCTCTAAAAGTTGGTGATGTTATTTTTGTTCCAAATGGTGTTAAAATTACAACAACAACAAAATCTCCATCTAACACAACTTCGTCCTCAAAAGGAACTTCTTCTGTATCTTCGGGATATTATATAAGACCTGCTTCAGGTCCAATAACTTCTCCTTATGGACCAAGATGGGGTAGTTATCACTATGGAATAGATATAGGAAACAAGAGAGGTACAACTGTAGTTGCTGCAGCATCAGGAAAAGTTGTGAAAGTTGTTTCAGGGTGTAAAGAGGGTGCTACTTCTTGTGGAGGAAGATATGGAAACTATATTGTTATAGAGCATCCAAATGGTCAATATACTCGTTATGCTCACTTACAGAAAGTTTCGATTTCTATGGGTCAAACAGTTTCTCAGGGAAAGAAAATTGGTACAATTGGTAATACTGGTAGCTCAACAGGGCCGCATCTTCACTTCCAGATAGAAAAAGCCAACGGTTCAACCATTAAACCTAAATTTTAAAATAAATAAAAAACCTCACAAACTTTGTGAGGTTTTTTATTTATTCTTCTCTTGGGCGATATTGGATAGCTTCAAGTATGTGAGATTGAGTGATGTTTTCACTATTTTCTAAATCTGCGATTGTTCGAGCAAGCTTAATGATGCGATGATAAGCACGGGCTGAAAGTCCAAGTCTTTCAGCGCTTTGATTTAGTATTTTTCTTGTTTCATCATCGAGTGGGGCAAAGATGGCTAAATCTTTTACATTCATTTCACTGTTTGTTTTTATTCCTCTCGGGTGATTTTTGAATCTTTTCTCTTGAATTTTTCTTGCTTTTGATACTTTTTCTTTTATTAAAGAAGTAGTTTCTCCTTCTTTTTTATTATCACTTAATTTTTCATAATCAACACTACCAACAGTTACCCATATATCTATTCTATCTATTATTGGTCCAGATAGTTTTCTTTTATATCTATCTAAGTCAAGGGGTTTACAAATACAAGTTTTTTGTTTGTTCCCTTTATGTCCACAAGGACAAGGATTCATCGCTGCAATTAAAATAAAATTAGATGGAAATATTGCAGAACCTTTTATTCTAGAAATTGAAACAACATTATCTTCTAGTGGTTGTCTCAATGACTCAATCACTCTTTTTTCAAATTCTGGGAATTCATCCAGAAATAAAACTCCTTTGTGCGCAAGTGTGACTTCTCCTGGTTTTGGGTTTGTTCCACCACCTATAATAGATACATGGCTTGCACTATGATGGGGAGAACGAAAAGGAACTTCGGTTATAATATTTTTATCTAATAAACCTGCAACTGAATATATACCTGTAATTTCTAATATTTCATCTATGTTTAGATTTGGAAGTATTCCAGAAAAAACTCTTGCCAGCATTGTTTTTCCTGTTCCTGGAGGTCCTTGCATTGCAATATTATGTCCACCAGAAGCTGCTATTACCAGACCTCTTTTTGCTCCCTCTTGTCCTTTGATATCGTTAAAATCTATATAATTTATTCTATCCGAATATGTTATTTGGGTTTCTTGTTGTTCTTGTATTTTTTTGTTTTCTGAATTTTTATTTTTTTCTTTTATTTCAATATGTTCTATCACTTCTTTTAAATTATTTGCACCATATATTTTTATTCCCCTAACTAGTGCCCCTTCTTCAGCATTTTCTTTTGGTAAAAATATTTCTTTAAACCCAATTTTTTTTGCTTCTTCTACTAGAGGTAAAATTCCTTTTATTGGTTTTAGATCTCCATTCAAAGAAAGTTCTCCAAGAAAAATTTTCTCTTCTGGGTCAAATTTAATTTCTTCTCCAGAAAGTAAATAAGCTAGAGCCATAGCAAGATCAAAATATGGGCCTTCTTTTTTTAAGTCTGCCGGAGAAAGAGAAATCACGATTTTTTGGTTTTGATTTTTAGGTGAACTATATCCTGAATTTTTTAGAGCTGAACTCATTCTATCTTTGGATTCATCAACTGCTTTGTCTGGCAGTCCAACAATAGTAAAAGAATGTAGAGTTTTTGGTGTTATATCTACTTCTATTGTTATTATTTTACCTTTTAGAAAGTGTGTTTGAGCACTATATATTTTTGCAAATGACATAAAATATAAAGACCCCTAAAAGGGGTCTTCGTTATTAGAGATTCATGCAAGTTTTACAAGTTCTTGCTGCTGGATTTACTTCTAGTCTGTCTTCTTCTATTTTCCCCTCACAAGTTTCACATACTCCATATTCTTCACTGTCTATTTTTAAGAGAGCATCATCTATATCTTTTAGCCTTTCTTCTAGGTTGTTTAATATTTGTGTATTTTCTTGATATTCTTCTGCTCTCTCTGCCATATCTGCTTCATCTTGAACCTCCTGCTCATTATCATCATTTAATGTTGTTTCCCAGTCCCCTGTCTTGTCTGATTTACCAAGAGGAGACATACTTTGAAGAAGATTTTTCTTTTCTTCCTCAAGTTTATTTTTTTGTGTTTGTTTATCCATTTTATTTTTTAACTTTTTATTAATTTAAATAATAAAGACCTATTCTTTTATTTTATAATTTTATCATTTTAATAAAAAAGAATCTATTATTTTGATTTTAAACTTTTAATGACATTTCTGTTTATTATTTCTTGAAATAAAGTTTTATTATCTGTTATTAATAATTTATTTTTATCTATAAAAGAATAAAATAAAACTTCTTCTCCTTTTTCATTATAAAGAACCCTTACATCCTTGTTGTTTAAAACCAAATCTACAAATTCTTTAGAAAATACAATATCACTACTGTCCCCTCTTTTTATATTAAAGAGTTGTTTTAAATCTATAGCCATTGTCTCTTCCCATTCGAGGATTTTTGAATAAGTGGTGTTATAATCATTTGTTTCAAATATCAAGAATGTTCCAATGTTCCCATTGTTAAGATATGAACCTAGAAGAAATTCATTTTTAAGAGAAAAAAGAAAAGTACTAGATTTATTTCCTCCCCAAAAAGATAAAAATTCTCTAGCATCAACAAGTTTTTCTATTTTTATTTCATTGCCTTTTTTATCTATTTCAATAATATTTTTTTTAACAAAAATACTTTTTATATTTTTATCGGTTTCAATATTTTTTGTTTCAGAAATTATTTTTTCGATAAATGCTTCCGTTGATTGAAATTCTGAAATATTTACAGAGGAGTAATCTTCATAATTTATAAACGTTTCTAACTTTTCTGTTTGAGCGATTGTGTTCTCTTTAATTGTTTTTTTAAAATGAACAAAATATACTCCTGCTATGGATATAATTAAAAGTATTATGCCACCAATCATCCAGAATTTTCTTTGAGCTTTTGTCCCCTCTGCTTTTTTAAACTCTTCTTCTTTTTCTATTTTTTCTTTTTCAGCAAGTGCTATTTTTATAACACTTTCTTTATTTTCTCTCACAACATCTGCCATATCTGACATATATGTGCGAATTATTTTTGATTCTTTGCTTTTCATTTTATTTTTAAGATTTTATTATCTATTATAATAAATTATAGCATAAGTTTTAAAATAATTTTTTAAGAATTTTTTATTGGCTTGAAGAATTCCTTATTTGCTTCTTTAATAGAAAAATTAAGTCTTCCTTTTTCGTCTAGTTTAATTATTTTAAGTGGGACCATATCTCCTTCTTTTAGAAAGTCTGTTACTTTATCTACTCTAAATGGGGCTATCTCAGAAATGTGGATTAATCCCTCTGTGTCAAAACCTATTTTTGCAAAAGCTCCGAATTCCATAATTTTTACTATTTGGCCTTTTACTATTTCTCCTACTTTATATTCATGAGTCATTCCGTCAATTATTGTGAGGGCTTTTTCTGCACCATTTCCTTTACCTGTTATATATACTGTTCCATCTTCTTCTATTGTTATCTCTGTTCCGGTTTCTTCTCTTATTGCATTTATATTTTTTCCTCCAGGTCCGATAATCATACCAATCTGATCTTTTTTAATTTTGATTGATAAAATCTTGGGTGCATTAGGAGAAATATTTTCTCTCGGTTTTTCTATTTCTTGTTTTATTGTTTGTAGAATTTGGAGTCTAGCTTTTTTTGCTTTTTCTAGCGCAGATTTTAATACAGGTACAGGGACCCCATCAACCTTTACATCTAATTGTATTGCAGTAATTCCATCTTCTGTTCCTGCAACCTTGAAATCCATATCCCCGTAGTGATCTTCTGGGCCTTGTATATCTGTTAGTAAGACATATTTATTTTTATCGTTTTCATCTATCATTAATCCTACAGAAATTCCAGCCACTGGTTTTTTCATCGGGACACCTCCATCTAGAAGCGCTACTGTTGAGGCACAAATTGATGCTTGAGAAGTTGACCCATTTGATGCTGTTGATTCTGATACTAAACGAATTGTATATGGGAAATTTTCTTTGTCTGGAATCATTGGAGTAAGTGCTTTTTCTGCTAAAAAACCATGCCCCATTTCTCTTCTGTTTATTCCACCAACTCTACCTGTTTCACCTGAGGAGTATGGAGGAAAGTTGTAGTGATGCATGAAACGCTTTTTACTAGAAAATTCAATACCATCTATTGTATGCATTGCATCTGGTCCAGCAAGTGTTAGAACGGATAAAACATGAGTTTCACCTCTATAAAAAATTCCAGAACCATGTAACACTGGTGAAATTCCCCCTGCCTTTGCAAATAACTTTCTTATTTCATCCAAATCTCTCCCATCTGCACGCATGTTTTCATTAAGAGCTTTTTCATGAAACATTTTATCTAAATATTGATGAAGGAAATCTTCTGCAATATAGATTTCCATTTCGTTTCCTTCTCCATATTTTTCTTTTAATATTTGCTTCCATTCTTTTTCTGTTTCACTAGCTATCACTTTGCCATCTTTGGTGAAAATTCCTTCTTTTAATTTGTTTGCAATTTTTTCTTCAAAAAGAGAAATAATTTCTTGTGAAACATCAGGTTTTAGAAATGATAATTTTTCTTTACCTAGTTCTTTTTTTAATTTTTCTTGAAATTCTTCCCATTTACTTATTTCTAAAATAGCAGAATCAAAACATTCACCCATTTCTGTTTCACTTGTTTCAAACGCCATAGACTCAATCATGTTTATTGTTTTATTTTTTCCACAGACAAATAAATCTAAATCGTAAACAGGTTCATCTTCACTAGGGACATAATTATTTATTTTTATTTTTGTTTCACCTTTTTTCTTGCTTACATGAACTGCTCCTATTGGACCGTTCCACGGAATATCAGAAACAGATAGAGCTATTGAAGCAGCATTAACTGCTAACATTTTTGGGTCTGTATCACCAATAGCAATAACTGTAGTTATAACTTGGACTGCGTTTTTAATATGTTGGTCAAATAGAGGGCGAATTGTTCTATCTATAATACGAGCAGCTAGTATCGCTTGGTCACTAGGTCGTCCTTCTCTTCTGTTATATTGACTACCAAGTATTTTACCGGAAGCATAAAATTTTTCTAAATATTCTACAGTTAAATTAAAAAAACCAGGATTACTGTTTCCATCTTTTGAAATAACAGCAGTTGTTAAAACAACAGTTCCTCCACTTTTTAGCATAACAGAACCATTTGCTTGGTCTGCTAAATCGTTGAAACTAGCGATAATTTTTTTACCGCCTATTTCTATTTCATATTCTTTATTTTGCATAATTTAAGTTAGCTATTCTCCAGACTCTAGTTTTGAAATCGTTTTGACTTCAACTCTAATTGTCTAGAGGATAACCATAATTAATTTTTAATGCACCCATTTTAGCAAAAAAAACAAATATTGACAATATTTTATTTTTGTTATAATATTGTTTTAAATAAATTTGTACTAATCAAAATATAAATATATTGTCATGACAGCGAAAAAAATAATTTCAAAAGAAAGTCACGAGACAGTTAAGCCTAAAGATTTAATTTGGTTTAGTGATGAATACAAAAAACACAGAAAAGATTTAATTTCTTTTTTTAAAAATAAAAAAGGAGAAATTGTATCTTTTTTTATCGCTCATATCGAATCTGGTGGTAATTGGGGTTTAAAAAAAATAGAAGGGTTCTTAAAAGAAGTAGATGATCAAGACATGGTTGTTGAAACAAAAAATGATTATTATTGTGACTACCTAACTCCTGTTGATTTAAGGATTTCTTTCTATAGTCTTTTTGATAGGATTCCTTTGCTTAATGAAAATATTAATCCTTTTGGTTATGCAGAGGATAAAAACCGAAATCACTTTTTTAAACTAGAAGAAATGAAAAATCTTTTAAGAAAAAAAGTTGGGGAAAAATATTTTGTGAAGCTATTTTTTGCTTGGGATGAATTTCATCCTAAGTTTGATAACGGAAACTTTTTTGTAGAAGGAGTAATAAAAAGTGTTAACGATTTTGGGGTAGAAATTTCTTCAAACAAAAGTTGTTTTTATAAAGAAGGACAATTAGTTGTTGCTAATAATATTTCTGGAAATTATTTTTGGCATTTTATTTCTTCTGAATCATATTTAAAAAGAGTGATTGTCTACGAAGAATGTTCTGAGGAAGATTTTTTTGACTAGCAAAAACCTGGACATAGAGTCCAGGTTTTTTTAATACATTAAATATTTTTTTGAATTTTTTCCTAGGTCGAGGAAATCGTCAGATACTTCTATTAATTTTCCAGAAGCTGATTTTTCAAATGAGACAACTTCAACTTGCGTGGTAGTTTTTAAATATTCTACAAGTGGGACAAAATCCCCATCTCCTGTTACTAGAATTATTGCATCTAATCTGGGTGCTATTTTTATTGCATCAATTGCAAGCCCAACATCCCAATCTCCCTTTTTTGAACCCCCATGAAAAATTTGTAAATCCTTCGTTTTTGTTTCTATTCCTACTTTTGTAAGTGCATCAAAAAAATTTTTCTCACTACCTTCTTCACTTGTTATGACATAAGCAATAGCACGAACAAGTTTTCTTCCAGAAACAGCATCTTTAATTACTGCTCCGAAGTTTACTTTTCTTTTATATAAATTTTTAGCAGAGTGGTATAGATTTGCTGTGTCTATAAAAACGCCAACTCTTTGCTCTTTGTGTTTTATTATCATATTTAAATTATTCTATTTAATATTAAAATTATCGACCTAATTATAAACCAGAAATCAGTTTAATAAATATATTATATCAAAATAAAACACCCCGACATAGTCGGAGTGTTTTATTATTCTTTTATTTTTTTAACTTCTGTTTCGTAACGAGTTTTGTCTTTCTTTTCTAGGTGTTTAAGGTGACCTCTTCTGTCTGCTACCATTTTGATTAAACCTCTTCTTGAACTGTTGTCTTTTTTGTGGCTCTTTAGATGTGTTGCAAGTTCGTCGATTCTTTTACTTAGAATTGCAATTTGCACCTCAGGACTTCCAGTATCTTTGTCGTGGGTTTGATTTTTTTTTATAATATTTTGCTTTTTCTTTGTCGTTAACATAATGCCAATAGTATCATATATTCTAAAAAATTGCAAGAGGTGTATGAATATTCAATTTTATTTTACGACATTAGATAAATATAATATACTATATATATGGCTTCAGAACTTGAACAACTTAAAAGAGAATTTCTTGAACATGTTGAAATTGAAAAAGGTAATAGTTTGAAAACTGTAAATAATTATGATTATTATTTATCTCGATTTTTAGAGTTTTCAAAAGCAAACAACCCGAAAGATATCACTGATGATAAAATTCGTGAATATCGCCTTTTTTTGAATAGACAACCTGGGGTGAAGATTCGTGGACAGTCTTCGTCAACCCTTAAAAGAAATACTCAAAATTATCATCTTATTGCTCTTCGTTCTTTTCTTAAATATCTTATGAAAAGAGGTATCGCTTCTCTTCCTGCTGATAGAATAGAGCTTGCAAAGATAAAACCTCGCTCACTCGATCTTATTTCAACAGATGAATTAAACAGACTACTCGATGCCCCTAATCAAATTTCAAAGAAGTCGAATCTTGGAAATACTAGAGGTTCGACTTCTGGAGAAAGTTTGCTTCATGAAAATCTTAAAATATTACGAGATAAAGCGATTCTTGAACTTTTCTTTTCTACAGGGCTCCGTCTCTCAGAACTCTGTTCGCTTAATAGAGATTTGGATTTGTCTAAAGATGAATTTTCAATTCGTGGAAAAGGTGAAAAGGTTCGAGTGGTTTTTCTTTCAGATAGTGCCAAAGATGCGATACGAGAATATTTGAAAAGTCGTAAAGATATGGAAGAGCCCATGTTTATTCAGTATTCTCAAAATAAATCCAGGCAAGGCCTGGACAGTAAAGGTGGTAGGCTTACTCCTCGTTCTATAGAAAGAATAGTTAAACTTTATGCAATAATTGCTGGGATTTCTAAAAAAGTTACCCCTCACGTTATCCGTCACTCTTTTGCAACAGACCTACTCTCTAATGGGGCCGATATCCGTTCAGTTCAAATGATGCTTGGGCACTCCAATATTGCTACTACACAGATATATACCCATGTGACCGATAAACAACTTCGTGAGGTACATAAAAAATTTCATAATAAATAAAAAATCGTGGATAATCCACGATTTTGTATTTTACATATTTTCTAAAACGGTTTTAAGTATAAAATCACTTTTAGACTCCTTAGCAAGTTTTATTTTTGTTTCTTTATCTACATCTGGTCTTTTTATTACAGCAAGCCAAATTCTTTCTTCTTGTAAAAGCCTTGCGATTTCAAGAGATTTTTCTAAAGGACATATATTTTTCATTTAATTATTTTTAATTTTTTATATTTTAACATATTTTTATCAAATTGTAAATCTTAATATTTATTAAATTATAATAAAATGATGTTTTTATTTAAATAAAAATGATAATATAAAATTATGAAAATTATTAGTTGGAATACAAATGGTTTACGGGCGACAGTAAAACAAGGACATTTCACTCCTCTTTTTGCTTTTAATAATCCCGATATTGTTTGTTTTCAAGAAACAAAATGTGAGCCGGAACAACTTGATGAAAAAACTAGAAATTTAAAAGGGTATCATTCTTACTTTTCATATTCAAAACTTAGAAAGGGTTACAGCGGTGTAGCAGTTTATTCAAAAATAGAACCAGAGAAAGTAGAATATGGATTAGGAATTCAAAAATTTGATGATGAAGGCCGAACCCTCGTGGTTTACTACAAAGATTTTGTTTTAATCAATTGCTACTTCCCTAATGGCGGGGGTGGTTCTGAAAGACTTAAATATAAACTAGAATTTTATGATGCTTTTTTAGAATTTATAAATAAATTAAAAAAACAAGGTAAAAATATAATTTTTACAGGAGATGTAAATACTGCTCATAATGAGATAGATTTAGCAAGGCCAAAAGAAAATGAAAAGAGTACTGGTTTTTTGCCTATTGAGCGTGCTTGGCTTGATAGTGTTGTGAATAATGGATTTGTAGATATTTTTCGTACTCTTAATCCAAATAAAAAAGATGTCTATACTTACTGGGATATGAAAACTAGAGCACGTGACCGTAATGTTGGTTGGCGTATAGACTATTTCTTCGTTAATCAATCATTTGTAAAAAATATTAAATCTTTTAAAACTTTATCTGACTACGAAGGTTCTGACCACTGCCCTATTTTAATAGATACTAATATTTAAGATGTTCTTTTAAATAAAAGCACCGCAATGGTTTTTTTATTTGACTTTATTTCTTTTATGGGTAATATATTTATGAACTAAAAATAATTATATGAATGAATTGCTGAAGATTAAAAGTATTGTTGGTTTCAGTCTTGAGAAAGACTATTTTGGGAAAATTAATTTTTCGGCCTTGGGGGATAACCCAAATCCTGTTATTAGAAAGATTTTTTTAAGAGAAGAAAAGAGTTTAAATTTTGTACAGCTTCAAAATAGAGCATCTTCTATTTTAGCGAAAGGCTCAATTTTTGCTCTTCATTTAAAAGAAAAAAATCTTTTTGATTCATCATGGATTGAATATGGGCTGATTTTCAATTCATTTTTTGTAGAAGACTCCGGGGATGAGTATGTTCTTCGTTTTGATTTTGATAAAAAAAATCAGAAATGGAAGCATTCTCTTTTTCCTTGTGGTGTCCTTTTTAAAGAAGAAAAAGATTTGTTTTTTGTTTGTTAGATTAAAAAAGCGGTATTTTTACCGCTTTTTATATACTATATAAAATGTTTCATGTGTAACTTTCTAGTCTCTTTTTGTTCAAGTTCTTATTTTTTCTTTGCCCTAAACCATCTAGCAAGATGGTCGGGCGAACAATTTTTAGTAAAAATGTTTTAGCCTCTTTTTACCCCATATTTAGAGTGTAATTTATTTATCTCTATATTCTCTATTTCATTTTTTCTATCTTTACTCCTCTCTCCTAGTGCTTTCAATTCCGCATCTTTTAGTTTATTCAGCTTTTTTACTAGTTCAAGTAAATTATCTTTGGTGTTTTTATTTGGATCTTCTAATACTTCTTCAAGCAATGCGTTTAATATCCAACCCATTCTTGGTCCTGGTTTTATGTGTAACTCATTCATTAGGACCTTGCCATCTATTGCTAGTTGTGAAACTGATATAGGATCACGAAGAACTTGTTCTATCATCGCGTGATATTTGCGAAGTCTATACGGGGCTTCAGTCTTAGCCATCCCTACTCTATCACACTCACGAACATTCATGAGGTCCCAAATATGTTCTTTTCCTACTCTTTGCACAATTCTGCGAACCGGAGACAGTGTTATTGTTTCAGTATCTGAAAAAAACATATGGTTTCGGACAAGTGAAACAACCAAATCTGTTGTTTTTTTGGGGAATTTTAATCTCTCCATTATTTTCTTTGTCATTTTCTCCCCTATTACTTCGTGTCCATAGAAAGTAAAAGCTTTTTTTATTCCTGATCGGCGAGATTTTGGTTTGCCTATATCGTGAAATAATGCGGAAAGACGGATTTCTAGCCCCCAACCTTTTTTTGAGGCATGATCAAGGGCGTGTAGTAAATGCTCAAAAACATCATATTTATGAGCTCCACCTTGTAGACACCCTATGCCTTCTTCAAGTTCTGGAATTATATATTTAAGTAAACCAAGTTTTTGCAGAAGAATAATTCCCCCAACAGGGTCATTACTTTCTATTATTTTTACAAATTCATCTCTAATTCTTTCAAAAGATACATTTTTTATAAGTTCAGTGTTTTTTGATATGGCATCTAGTGTTTCATATGAAACAGAAAACCCTAGTTGTGAGGAAAATCTTATTGCTCTAAGCATTCGTAGGGCATCTTCATTGAATCGGTCTTCAGGGTTTCCAACAGTTCTTATAGATTTGTCCTTTATGTCCTTTATACCATCAAAAATGTCCTTTATGACTCCTTCTGGGCTCAAAGCCAAAGCATTTATTGTAAAATCTCTTCTTTTTAGGTCATCTTCTATATTTTTGCTAAACCTAACTTCGTCTGGGTGACGAAAGTCACTATATTTTGCTTCTATTCGATATGGTGTAACTTCTATAATATTATATTTTGTTTTTGTTTCTATGTTGCATGTTTCATGTGTAACACTTTCATTTTCTTTTTTATTGTTTTCTGTTTGGTTATTTAAAATTATTGAATTTTCGTTATTTTCTGTATTATTAATTATAGGTAAACAAATCCCCACTGTTCCAAAAGTATTTTCGTATATAGTTTTCTCAAATAAAGGAATTATTTCTTCTGGGGTTGCATTTGTTGTTATATCCCAATCTTTTGGCTCTCTCCCTATTATAAGATCACGAACACAGCCGCCAACGAGAAAAGCCTCAAAACCTGCTTTTTCGAGTGTAGATGTTACATGTGTAACATATGTTGGTATTTTTTCTTTAATTTTTATGTCCTGTTCCATATATTTACTTACCAATAAGGTAGGAATCTTTTGTGCGCCCGGCAGGAATCGAACCCACATCACTTGTTCCGAAGACAAGCACTCTATCCTTTGAGCTACGGGCGCATTTATTATTAATAATATTTTATATTATACCATTATTTACTGATTTTTCAAAATATAGTTATATATATTAATTAAAAAATAATTATATTAAAAATTGCAATATATAATTAAAATTGTTATAATAAAAATTGTAAAAAGTTGCGGTGTTGGTTTAGTGGTAGAACACGTCCTTGCCAAGGATGAGACAGGGGTTCGATTCCCCTACGCCGCACAAAATAATGTTTAACAATCCAAATTTTGATTTTTATAAGTGGGTTGAAAGATTTTTTCTTATCTAAGATGGGAAAAATCTGACTATGTAGTATTCGATTCTCCTACGCCACACAAATTATATTCAAAGCATCTTTCTTTTTTATTTGTAACGATTTCTTATTTACCCGTTCTATTTAGTTATTGTTTTGAAGTTTTTTTAATTAACATTAGATTTTAAACTATTTATTTTATATAAAAGACATTTTGTTTATTTATAAAAGACATAGACCTTTATTGGTCCTTTATCCACTCAAAAAACCCTTAAAAAATAAGAAATATGTGGATAAGTATGTGTGAATTGTTTATAAAAGACATTAAGTTTTCAAGATAAACAATAAGATTATAAAGGACATTGTAAATAAAGCATTATAAAATAAGGGTTTTATGTAAAAAATAATAAATTTGTCTTTTATAGAGATATTATATGTTTCACGTGAAACATATAATACAAAAGTTACACATGTAACACTTAATATTTTAAATAATTTTATTTAAAATGAAAAATTTTACTTCAAAATCACAAAAAATAGGGGAATTAGGGGAAGATATTGCTTGTAAGTTCTTAGAAAAACATGGTTTTTCTATTGTAGAAAGAAATTATACAAGAAAATGTGGGGAGATAGATATTATTGCTAGAAAAAAGAATATTCTATATTTTATAGAGGTTAAATCAAAAAGTGTTTCATCTCTCCCCGCTGTCCAGGCCTTGCCTGGGCAGCGGGTGGAGGTTTCAGGTGAAACACCTTTTGCTCCTGAAGAAAATATGCACCCTTGGAAAATGAAGAGACTTCGAAGGGTTGTTGAAACTTATTTGATAAATAAGAGAATAGGTAATACTGAGTGGCAGTTTGATTTATTGGTTGTTTATTTAGATATAGAAAAAAGACTTTCAAGGGTGAAAGTATTAGAAAATATAATTTTATAGTATATTCTGCCTTTTTTATTTATTTTTTAGGTGTTATAATATAAAAGTATGAAACATAATGAGATTTTTTATGAAAACGCTGGCGAAAAGAAGATAGATGAGTATGTTAGTCGTATAAAAAACGGAGAATCAAAAGAAGATATTATTAGAGGGCTTCACAGTTCATTTGTTTCAGCTATAGAAAATAAACTAAAGGACAAAAGTGATGAGGTAAAGGACACATTAAGGACAAAAGATGATATTTTTGATATTCCTCCTCAATATAAAAATTTAAGTTCTGAAATTTTAGAAGATCTTTGGATTATTCCTGAATATTTAGATGAAGATAAAACAAAACAAGAAAAAGATAAAAAAAGAAGAGTTTTAGAGATTCTTAAGGAAAAAGAAAAATTAGTTGATGTTGGAGATAGAGTTAAAGAAGACCATAATAAAATAAATGAAATAGAAAAAGAATTAGGGATTGAAAAAAATAATTCTTTATTTAATTTAGCACAAAACGAATTAGCCCAATATATTATTGACAATAAAATTAAATTAAGAAAAGATCAGATTTATGAACTTTTAACATGCAGAAAAGAATTTAGAGATTTTTATTTAAAAGAAAATAGGGAAGATTGGTCAAAAAGATTTGAGGTTAATAAAGATTATTTAAACCAGATAACTAATTTGGAAAATGATAAAAGTATGGACTCAAGCTCAAATCCAGGCTGGTTTGGTGTTAATATTGGTGATTCTAGAAACAAAGAAAAAGACGGAAGGCGTAAAGGTTATTTAACTATAAGTATTGATGATATAGATAAAGTTTCAGATAGTGTTGAAAGTATAATGAAAGAAATGGTTAATGTTTTAAAAGATTCAGGTTACAATGGTGCAATTAAAATACCTCACTCTTTTAATGGATTAAAATTAAGATTTGATAATATTGTAATGCATGGAGCAACTGCGTTTGATGTTGAACTTGGTCTAAAAGTAATTGGTGATTTTCTGAAAAATAAAAATATCAAAATTGAACAAATAGAGAGGGGGGTTGATAAAGAAGAAGATGGAAAAAAGAAATCACACACAGAAATTTTATCAGAAAATATTTTTGAAAAGTTGAATCAATAAAATTATAGGTATTTGATAAAAAATAGAAAATTTGTTATATTGGTATAACAAATGCGGGATTAGTTTATCGGTAAAATAACAGTTTTCCAAACTGTGGTGAAGGGTTCGACTCCCTTATCCCGCACAAATTTAAAAAACCTAATATTAAATATTGGGTTTTTTAAATTTGTGCGGGATAGCAAGCCAATTTCTTGGCTTGCGTATAATAATAAAAGCCTCTCACAAGAGAGACTTTTATTGTCGGGATGCCGGAACCGCGAGTATGCTTATCGAACTTTACAGGTTCAGTACACTTTTCGTATTTTATAGAATTATTAAATTCTATAAAATATACTCAAAGTCTTCGATTTCCGGACGCAAGAGAAGTAGTTCTCTTTCTCACCCCGACATAACAAAAAAACCCTTTTACAAGAGTTTTTTAAAATGTCGGGGTGCCGGGAATCGAACCCGGCTCTCGTGTTCCCAAAACACGTATACTA
>CAYUOT010000004.1:0-10296 GCA_964446475.1 uncultured Candidatus Saccharibacteria bacterium
TGTCGGGGTGCCGGGAATCGAACCCGGCTCTCGTGTTCCCAAAACACGTATACTACCGATATACTACACCCCGATATAACTTTCTTATATTAACATATTTTAAGATAATTACAATTTATTTTTTAAATAAATATTTTGTATTTGCAAATTATTTGCAAATATGATATTCTCATTTTTATGAAATTGGATTATGGAGAAATATTAAAAAATAGTAATATTCGAGTTACTTCTTCTAGGGTTATGATTCTTGAAAATTTTTATAAAACAAAAAGACCTATTAGAGCCGAAGATGTTTATCTAAATTTAAAAAATAAATTAGATGAAGCAACTGTTTATAGGACATTATCTTCTTTTGAAAAAAACAAAATAATAAGACGAGTAAACTTAAAGAAAGATTCTGCTTATTTTGAACTTAATAATGATCACCATCACCATATTGTTTGTGAATCGTGTGGGAAGATTGAAGATTTTAGGGAAAATGTTGAAATAGAGAAAATATTAAAAAAAATAGTTGAAGGTTCGTCGAATTTTAAAAATATAAATGAACACTCTCTTGAACTTTTTGGATTGTGTAATTTTTGTAATAAATCATGATAATAAATTATATTTACGGAACTATTGCAGTTCTGGTTGTTAGCCTTGTTTCTTTTGCTGGTGTTTTTTTCTTGTCATTAAAAGATAATACGTTTAAAAAATACATTAGTTTTTTTATTAGTCTTGCGGTTGGGGCACTTTTGGGTGGAGCTTTTATCCATCTCATTCCTGAAATTGTTGAAAGTGGCATAGAAATACAATCAGCTAGCATTTTTGTTATGTTTGGTGTTTTGCTATTTTTTGTGATTGAAAAGTTTATTCACTGGCATCATCACGGAGATTGTGAAGATGAATCTCATATTAAGCCTGTTGGTAGACTGCTTCTTTTGACAGATGGCTTTCATAATTTTATAGATGGAATAATTATTGGCGCAAGTTTTTTGATAAGTATTCCATTGGGGATTGTTACCACTCTTGCTGTTATTTTACACGAAATACCTCAAGAAATAGGGGATTTTGCTGTTCTTGTACATTCTGGTTTTTCTAGAAAAAAAGCTTTATTTTACAATTTTATTTCAGCATTAGCTTCTGTTTTAGGTGTAATTTTTGTATTTTTATTTGGTAGTGTTATCGAAAATTTTATTGTCTGGTTACTTCCTGTTGCAGCTGGTGGTTTTATTTATATAGCTATTGCTGATTTGATTCCTGAATTACACAAAACAAAAAATATAAAATATTCAATAACTCAATTATTTATAATTTTAATCGGAATATTTTTAATGTTTCTTTTAACTTTCTTAGAGTAAAATTAATGTTAACAAAATAAAAATCACCCTAAGATAGAATTGGGTGATTTTTATTTTGTTAAATTTTTTGAATTATTTAACTGCGTCTTTAAGAGCTTTTGCAGCTCTAAACTTTGGTACTTTTGTTGCCGCAACTTTAACTTGTTCTCCTGTTTTAGGATTACGAGCCATACGAGCTGCGCGTGTTTTTACTGAGAAGATTCCAAGGCCTGCTATTGATACATCGTCACCCTTCTTAAGAGTGCTTACAATTGCATCGAATATTGAACTTACCACTTCTTCAGCTTGAACTTTTGTTCCACCGAGTTTCTCGTGAACAAGTTCCACTAATGATTGTTTATTCATGTAATTAGGTTTTAGTATTATTATTAATTTTTTAAAAATAATAACTATAACTTATTGAATAATCTCGACCGTTTTAAACGATCCCTAATAAAATAGGTATAATATTATTATATACCAAGGGGATTTTTACGCAAGGGTTTTTCATTTGACAATAAAAAAATATATTGCATATATAAAAACCCCATAAATGGGGTTTTTATACTATCTAGCGTATTCTATGACTCGATTTTCTCTTATCATTGTGACTTTGATTTCTCCTGGGTAAGTAAGTTCTTGTTCTATTTTCTTGGCAATTTCTCTAGCCATTTCTTTTGTTTCTAGATCAGAAACTTTTTCTGGTGTGACAAATATTCTTATTTCTCTTCCTGCTGATAGTGCGTATGACTTTTCTACGCCGTTGAAGCTTTTTGTTAATTCTTCTAATTCTTGAAGTCTTTTTATATAGTTTTCGACGCTATCTCTTCTTGCTCCTGGGCGTCCCCCTGAAATCATGTCTGCTGTTTGAACAATTACACCTTCTAATGATTCATGAGGGCAATCATCATGATGACTTTTTATTGCTGAGATTATTCTAGGGTCAGCTTTAAATTTCTGAAGGATTCTGATCCCAATATCTATGTGTGTGCCTTGGACTTCATGGTCTAGAGCTTTACCTATATCGTGGACAAGGGCTCCAGCTTTGGCAATTTGCACGTCTGCTCCAAGTTCTTCAGCAAGCATTCCCGCAATATGGGCCATTTCGATGGAATGCTGGAGAACATTTTGTCCATAGGATGTTCTGAAATAAAGTCTTCCAAGGATTGCAACAATTTTAGGATCAAGATTAAATACTCCACATTCATATACTGCTTGGTCACCCTTATCTTTTATTATCTTATTTATATCTTCTTGTGCTTTAGCTACTATCTCCTCTATTTTTGCTGGTTGAATTCTTCCATCTAGGATAAGATTTTCAAGAGCTAGGCGAGCAACTTGTCTTCTAACTGGATCAAAAGAAGAAATAACTATTGCTCCTGGTGTTTCATCTATTATGAGTTCTACTCCAGCCGCTTTTTCAAATGCACGGATATTTCTGCCTTCTTTACCAATAATTTTACCTTTTATTTCATCGTTTGGAATATTTAGAGAGGTTGTCATCATTTCAGATGCTGTTGATGATGCCAAGCGGTTTACACTAGAAGAGAGAATGTCTTTTGCTCTTCTATCTAATTTCTCAGCATTAACTGTCTCCATCTTTTGCATTCTTATCAATAAATCTTCCTCGTATTTCTCTTCTATATTTTTGAAGAGAATATTTTTTGCATCTTCTGTTGAAAGTTGAGAAACTTTTTCAAGCTCTTTTTCTTTTAATGATTCCATTCCCTCAACTCTTTCTCTTATTTTTTTGATTTCTTCAACTTTTGTTTTAATGCTCTCGACTTCTTTATCTATTTCGACTTGTCTGTTGTCTAATAGCTCTTCTTTTTTAATTAATCTATTTTCTGTTTGTTTCCATTCTTCTTCTTTCTTTTTTGTTTCTTTGTTTACTTCATCTAAATGAGACTCTGCTTTTTTCTTTGCCTCATCTATTATTTTTTGTGCATCTTCTTTGGCGGCTAGCATTATTTGCTTTATCTCAAGTTCCATGGAGCCTTTTTTACCCATGGATATTATGAGACGCAAATAATAACCAACACCAGCACCAATAAGAAGGGTTGCGATTGATATTATTATTATTGTTAAAATCATAAGCGACTATGTCGCTTTAAAAACACAGAATTATAGGCCTCTTTTTTGAGGGCTAATTTTTACAATTATTGATTTAGAAAATTCATTTAGTTTAAAAATATATTTCATAAAAAATCGATATCGTTACTGTATTTAGAAAGCGAACATTTCAAATAAAACTTTTAAAATTCGATATTTTTATAATACTCCAAAAATCAATTTTTGTCTATATTAAAACAAAAACCCAACTTCAGAGTTAAGTTTTTGTTTGTTGAGACTGTAATTTGTTTAGTTTTTGGGTTTTGAGATGATTTCGTCTACAATTCCATATTTCTTTGCTTCGTTAGATGTCATCCAGTAGTCACGGTCAGAGTCTTTTTCAACTTGATCAAACTTTTTACCAGTATTTTGTGAGAGAATTTTGTTCAATGTGTCTTTTGTTCGAAGGATATGTTTAGCGTTTATTGCTATATCACTTGCTTGACCTTCGGCCCCACCCATAACTTGATGAATCATTACTTCTGAATTTGGAAGAGTGTATCTTTTACCTTTTTTCCCTGAGGAAAGTATAAGTGCTCCCATTGAAGCAGCAATACCAACACAGATAGTGGACACATCGCTTTTAATAAAGTTCATAGTATCGATAATTGCTAGTCCTGCTGTAACAGAGCCTCCAGGGGAGTTGATATAGAGACTAATATCTTTTTTTGAATCGGTGTGGTCTAGGTATAAAAGCTGAGCTATTACTAGGTTTGCAACATGATCATCTATAGGCCCTCCTAAAAAAATAATTCTTTCATTTAAAAGACGAGAATATATATCATAAGCTCTTTCTCCGTATTGTGATTTTTCTATAACTGTTGGGATTAACATATTTTATATATAACTAGAAGCTAAACAGCAACTAGGAAAGTTAATTGATAACAAGGTGATTATATCAAAGTTATTTTATTTTATAAAGTTGTCTTTCTATTATATAATAATATTGATAGTTTGATTTTTATTCTAAAATATAAGATTTATGGAAATAGAAGTTTTATATTATGGAGAAGTTTGGTTTTGGCCATATGGAGAAGTTCCACTTCTCAATAAAAAACATTTAGCAAAATTAAATGTTTTAATCAAAAGAAAAAACATTACAAGGATTGTTAAATTAGAAAAAATTACAAAATGCCCACCTTTATAATAAAGGTGGGCATTTATTAATTCTGTTCTTCTAAGAATTTAAAGACTTTTTCATTTCCAAGCATTTGCTCTACATAAGCACGGGCTCTTGCTGGGTCAGCTTCTTTGTACATTTCAATTATTTTGTTTGTGTCCTTTTCTATTTCTTCTTCTGTTGGTTTTAGGTTTTCTTTTTCTTCAATCTTTAGGATTATCATTTGGATTTTTGCTCTTTTTTCTGCTTCATCTCTCCATTCTTTTCTTAATTCTTCTTCTGTTTTATTTATTTGTTTTAGATAATCTTCAAATTTAAATCCAGCATTTGCGATATCTGCTTGTAGTCGATAAAGAATTTTGTCTGTTTCTCCTTGTATCAATACTTCAGGTATTTCTCCTTCTGATTGCTTTATTATTTCTTCTATTATCTCGAGGCGAATTTTGTCTTTTTGTTCAACCTCTTTTTCTATTTTTATGTTATTTTTTATTTTTTCTTTTAATTCTTCAACATTTGCAAAATTTCCAAAAGATTTTGCAAATTCATCATTTAATTCTGGCCATTCATTTTCAGGTATTGGTTCATGGGCTTTTGCATGTTCTTCTTCGCTTTCATCTTCTTTGTGTTCGTGTGCTGGACGAGATTGTTCTGCTCTCATTTGACGAAGGTCTTTTATAACTTTTTCTATTTCTTCTTCTTTTACTTCTATATCTTTTCCTTCATCTTTTTTGTTTACGGATGAGGCGATTTGTTTATAGTCGGGTAATTTAATCTCTGGCATTATAGCGGTTACAATTTTAAATTCCAAATCAGAACCTTTTCCTATTTTTGTAATTTGAATTTGTGGTTGGCCTATTGCATCTATTTTGTTTTCTTCTAATATTTTTATATAGTTTTCAGATAATGCATCTTGAGCCATTTCTTCTAAAAGTTCCATTTCCGAAACTGCTCCTTTTACCATATCAGCTGGTACTTTGCCTTTACGAAAGCCAGGGAGCTCTACTCTCTCACTTATTTTAGACAAAGCTTTCTCTTCATATTTTTCAAATTCTACCCATTCTAAAACACCACTAATTTCCACTTCACTTTTTTCTAATTTTTTGATATCTATTTTCATTTTATTATCTATTTAATCTATTAATTTTTTGATGCCTTTATCTTATACTAAAATCTAATAATTTTCAAACAGCCCTTTTAACTTCTTTAAAACTCTTTTTATTTTAAAAATATTCTTATTTCCAACCCACCTTGCGCGATAGCTCAAGGTGGGTTGGATTTAATTTTTATGATTTATAACCCTTTTCTAGTTTGAATGTTTTGATTGAGTCTTTGAGACCGATTGATTTTACATAGTCTAGAAATTCTTTCGGAAGAGGGGATGGTCCTACCCAGACACTTCTTTGAATCATTACAAAACTATACTTGATAAGTGTTCGTCGGAACCAATCACGTTCTTTCTTCTTATCCTCAGGAATATCATAAAGTAAAAGTAGATTCTTCGGATTATTATTTAAAGCTGGTTCAAAGTTTCGCAGTTGTAATTTTTTAGTTTTAATTAGATATTCTTTTCCATTTTTATTTATAAAAAATTTACCATCTTTTTTATCTAGATACCCATCATTATAAAGTTGGTTGAATTTATTTCTTACGGATTGCTTTTTATTATTTTCAAAGACAGGTAAGAATAATGCGTTCATCGCAATTCCTTTATAATAAAATTGTGGAGTGTTTAAAATTTCCAAAATATCACTTTTAATAGACATACAGTATATTATGTCACCCTAACCCAGCTTAGGCTATCGCGTATAGCGGGTTAGGATTTGTTGGGTTGACATGACCTATCGGGGGGGGAGGGTAGAATTAGGGTATTAAAAATTAATTAGCCGAAGGCTATAAATAAAAATATTATGATAAAAGAAGAAAGTGTTAATCATATGTCAACTTGTGCATTTTTTGATAATCATAAAGTTGGTGAAGAAATAAGTTACTATTTAGAAGTGGTTGATATTAATGAAGGACCAAAGAAAGCAATATATATAGGTTTAGATAAAGAAGCAGATAAAGTTTTTCTTAAAGTAAATGGAGAAGTAAAAGAATTTGATACAGAAAAATTAATTGTTCCTGGTGCATTAGCTTGGAATACTAAATAAACACTAATCAAAAAATCCCCGCAAGGGGATTTTTTGATTAGTGTTTTTAGTTTTAGTTTTTAATTTGGAATCCTCTCTTTAAGGCCTTGCCTCTGGATTTCCTTTGATGTAAGGCCTTTTCCGAGCATTTCTAATTATTTTTAACAATCTATTTTCTTAAAACCAAACTGAAATTATGATTGGCACGATTATCAAAGCGATGATGTTTAAGATTTTAATCATTGGGTTGATAGCGGGACCGGCTGTGTCTTTGTAAGGGTCTCCAACTGTGTCTCCTGTAACTGCAGCTTTGTGAGCATCACTACCTTTACCACCAAAGTTTCCAAGTTCAATATATTTTTTTGCATTGTCCCATGCTCCACCACCTGAAGTCATTGAGATTGCTAAGAATATACCTGTAATGATAGAACCTACAAGCATACCACCTAAAGCAACCGGACCTAATACAAATCCAACTACAATAGGAGAAAGAACTGCTATAACAGCAGGGAGAATCATTTGTTTTAATGCCCCTGAAGTAACAATGTCTACGCATTTTGCATAATCTGGCTTTCCTTCCCCTGTCATGATTCCTTTTATTTCTTTAAATTGCCTGCGAACTTCTTCGACAACACTTCCAGCAGCTTTTCCTACAGCTTCCATACATAGAGCACTAAAGAAGTAAGGAAGTAATCCTCCTATAAGAAGACCTGAAATAACCATAGGGTCAGAAAGATCAAATGATAGTGGATGTCCTGCATCTGCAAATTCTTGTGTATAAGAAGCAAAGAGAACGATGGCTGCAAGTCCTGCTGAACCGATAGCGTAACCTTTCGTAACTGCTTTTGTTGTATTTCCAACAGCATCAAGTGGGTCAGTAACAGCACGAACAGCCTCTGGAAGTTCTGCCATTTCAGCAATACCACCAGCATTGTCGGTAATAGGACCGAATGAATCGATCGCAACTATTATACCTGTTAGAGAAAGCATGGACATTGCAGCAATTGCAACTCCATAAAGTCCACCAAAATGATATGCACCTAAAATTCCAGCCACTATTGTGATAAGTGGGAGAGCTGTAGATTTCATTGAAATTGCCAATCCCTGAATAACGTTTGTTCCGTGCCCTGAAACTGATGCTTTTGCGATAGATTGAACAGGACTGTATTTTGTGGAAGTATAATATTCTGTGATTATAACAATAAGAGCAGTAACAACGATACCTATAAGTGAACATATGTATAATGAAGTTACAGAATACATATTTTGACCACTCATTAACCATTTTGTAATAGGATAAAAACCTATAATAGAAAGTATTCCAGAAACAATAAGTCCTTTATATAAAGCACCCATAATGTTTCCTTTCTTTCCAAGTTTTACAAACCATGTACCTATTATTGAAGAGAAGATTGCCACTCCGCCAATTGCTAGAGGATATATAACTGCTCCTGTAAATGATGAAAACAAAAGAGATCCGAGAAGCATTGCAGCAACTGAAGTTACAGCATATGTTTCGAATAAGTCTGCAGCCATCCCAGCACAATCTCCAACATTATCTCCAACATTATCAGCAATAACAGCAGGATTACGAGGATCATCTTCTGGAATTCCAGCTTCAACCTTACCAACAAGGTCAGCACCAACGTCAGCAGCTTTAGTAAAGATACCTCCACCAAGTCTTGCGAAAACAGAAATAAGAGATGCACCAAATGAAAGACCTATAAGAGATTTCACTGCAGCTTCACCTCCGACTAATTTGTCAGCGAAAATGTAAAAAGATGTTACGCCAAGCAAAGCAAGACCAACAACGAGAAGTCCTGTTACACTTCCTCCTTTAAAAGCAAGAGAAAGAGCTTCTTTTAAACCTTTCTTTGCTTCTTCTGTTGTACGAACATTTGCACGAACAGAAACATTCATACCGATATATCCAGCGAGAGCAGAAAGTATTGCTCCGAAAATGAAACTTCCTGCCATCATCCATCCGAGAGCGGGAACAAGTCCGATAATTAGGAAAAGTGCTACCGCAATTATTCCGATTGTTTTGTATTGACGATTTAAGTAAGCTTTAGCTCCTTGCTGTATAGCGAGAGCGATTGATTGCATCTTTGCATCTCCTGTACCTTTACTGAGTACAACTTTTATAAGGAAAAGTCCATAAACAATAGCAATTACAGAGGAAACAAGGGCAAAAATAACAAATGAATTCATATAGAAATGAGTTTCTAGTAACTAGGTTTTAGTAACTAGGTTTTAATTATAATTTAATAATAATTGATAATAATTTGACCTAAATAATATTCATTAAAATATCAAATTTAATGTCTTTATTACAATTTTACCAGTCTATCGTGTAAAAAGCTTTTTGTCAAAAATAAAAACCCGTAAAATTGCGGGTTTTTATTGATTTTAGTATGTTATTCAGTTCCATCATCAACGATACCATCATCTGCTAGAATATCATCATCGTCTACAATACCAATACTTTCCATACCTTTTATATCTATTCTCCATCCTGTAAGTTTGGCTGCAAGGCGGACATTTTGTCCTCCTTTACCAATTGCAAGAGATAATTGGTCATTAGCTACTTCTATAAGGGCTTTATGTTCTTTTTCATTTATATCAATGTTTAGAACATTTGCTGGTGAAAGAGAACTAGCAATATATGTTGCTGGGTCGGGAGACCATGGTATTATGTCAATTTTTTCTCCACCTAATTCGCTCATAACGGTAGAAACTCTTACACCTTTTTGTCCAACGCAAGAACCTATCGGATCGATGTGTTCATCGTTTGAAAATACAGCTATTTTTGAACGACTTCCAGCTTCACGAGCTATAGATTTTATTTCAACAACTCCGCTAGCTATTTCAGGTGCTTCACTTGCAAATAATGCTTCTATAAACTCAGGATGAGTACGAGAGAGTTTTAGGTTTACACCTCGAGGTGTTTCTTCTACAGAGTATAAATAAGCTTTTATTCTGTCTCCTCTGTTATAGAATTCTCCAGGGATTTGTTCTTCTGGCAGAATTATTCCTGTTGCTCTATTGAAATCTACGAATACAACTCCTCTTTCTATTTTTTGAACAGTTCCGTTTATTATTTCTCCTTCTTTACTACCATATTCATCTACTATTGCCCCTCTCTCTGCTTCGCGAATTTTTTGAATAATAACTTGTTTTGCTGTTTGAGCTGCAATGCGCCCATAATCTTCTTTGTTTTCAAGAGGGAATATTAATTCTTCTTCAATTGAAACATTATTTTTTATTTTTTTAGCATCATCCAGTAAAATATGATGTTCTTCGTTAAACCTAACTCTTTCGTCATTTTCATCTATTTCTTCATTCTCTTCCTCTTCTTCACTTTCGGTCGGCATTCTAACTATGGAATCATCAACTACAATTTTAACTTGATAAAATTCCATTTTTCCTGTTTCAATATCTATTTTTGCTCTTATTATTTGGCCTTTTTTACCGTATTCTTTTTTGTATGCAGCAGCAAGAGCTTGCTCTATCGCATCTATTATTTTATCTCTTGGTATTTTTCTTTCTTGCTCAAGTTGTTCTAAAGCAGAATTCATTGTTTTTAGATCTAACATAAGTTTAGTATCTAGGTTTT
>CAYUOT010000004.1:10396-38764 GCA_964446475.1 uncultured Candidatus Saccharibacteria bacterium
TATTGCAATTTGTCTTTTTTTATGTTCAAATTATATAAAATCTTTAAAACTGGAGAAAATGAAAAAAATAATTGCTTTTATTGTGTTTTTTGTGCTCCTGACACATTTTATCTGTGCACAAAGAAATATATCTATTAAAAATTATGATTATATGCTAGAAACCCCCAAAGAAGATTCTCTTTTTTGGAAAGGTTTAGGGGATATTACCCCAAATATTTTTTTGGATATGATAAATATTCAAAAAAATCATAATTTTAAAGATAAAAAGAAGCTGATACATTGGAAAAATAATTCTATAATAGCCTCAGCTATTGAAAAAGATGATTTTGATGAAGAAGAGGTTGTTGTCCTGTTCTATTTTCCAAATGGAGAAAATCAGAGGATTATTTTTTATAAATATCCTTATAAATCAAATTATTTTTCAGAAAGTAATCTTGACGAAGAGTTTCTTTTATATTTTGATTATTGTCAAAATAATCTTTTAAATAAAGAAACCTCAGATGGAGGCTGGTTGAATATTTCGATGTATCCAAAATCTACATTATGTGCCAAAGAAATGTCACCAAGTGACCTTTCTGATTTAAGAAAATATATCAAACTTTATGAGTTGTTGATGAATTTATCTTATTAAAATCTAAACCCTTATTTTGTAAGGGTTTTTTGTTTATATTCATTTATATAGATAAAATTGATTTTGGTATTGACTTTATTTGTATATTTGGTAGTATGTTTTCACCTATCGCTTTTCTATCGAGCGGTTACATTTTATTAAATAATTTATGTTAGTGGTCTTAATAAAGTACGTTTCTCGTATATTTTATTATAACTATTAACCAATAATGTATATATGGCAGAAGAATTTAACAGAGACAAGCCACACGTAAATGTGGGTACTATGGGTCACGTTGACCACGGTAAAACTACATTAACTGCGGCTATTTTGACTGTATTAAACCGTCAAGGCAATGGTTTTGGTGCTAAAATTAAAGGTGTTGATGAAATTGACAATGCTCCAGAAGAAAAAGCTCGTGGTATTACAATTGCTCTTTCTCACAGTGAATATTGGACACCAAATCGTCACTATGCTCACATTGATATGCCAGGTCACGCCGACTATATCAAAAACATGATTACTGGTGCTGCTCAAACAGACGGTGCTGTAATCGTTGTTGCTGCAACAGATGGAGTTATGCCACAAACACGTGAACACATCCTTCTTGCAAAACAAGTTAACGTTCCAAAAATTATCGTATTCTTAAACAAATGCGATATGGTTAATGACCCAGATATGCTTGACCTAGTTGAAGAAGAAGTTCGTGAACTTCTTACAAAACAAGGATTTGATGGTGCAAACGCTCCAGTTGTTCGTGGATCAGCTCTTAAAGCTCTTGAATCAGCAAATAATGATGATGAATGGGCAAAGAAAATTCTTGAATTAGCAGAAGCTATGGATTCTTATATTCCAGTTCCAGAACGTGATGTTACAAAACCTTTCCTTATGCCTATCGAAGATATATTCTCAATCGAAGGACGTGGTACTGTTGTAACAGGTAAAATCGAAAGAGGTGTTATCAAGGTTGGAGAAGATGTTGAAATAGTTGGTATCAAGGATACAATTAAAACAACTGTTACAGGTATTGAAATGTTCAACAAATCTTTGAAAGAAGGTCTTGCTGGAGACAATGCTGGTATTCTTATCCGTGGTATTAAAAAAGAAGATGTTACCCGTGGACAAGTTCTTGTAAAACCAGGAACAGTAACTCCTCACTCAGAATTTGAATGTAATGTTTATATCCTAAAGAAAGAAGAAGGTGGAAGACACACTCCATTCTTTACAGGTTACAAACCTCAATTCTATATTCGTACAACTGACGTTACAGGTGAATCAACTTTACCTGCAGGAGTAGAAATGGTTATGCCAGGCGATACAGTTAATCTTTCAGTTAAGTTAGTAACTCCAGTTGCGATGGAAGAACAAATGCACTTTGCTATCCGTGAAGGTGGTAAAACAGTTGGTGCTGGAGTTGTAACAAAAATCAACAAATAAGAAAAGTTTAAAGTTATAAAGTTTAAAGTTATAAAGTGATGCAAAAACATTTACTTTATAACTTTAAAACTTTGAACTTTTGACTCATTATAAACCTATGACAACAAAGATGGTTACAAAAGCAAAAAAAGGTAAAGAAGACGCTGTAGTCCAATTACGCATAAGAGTTAGAGCATACGAGAGTAAAATCCTTGATGCTTCAGTCAAGCAAATTATTGACACTGCTCTAAGGTATGACGCTAAGATTGTTGGGCCGATTCCTCTTCCTACCGAAATTAAGAAGTACACTGTTAACAGAGCATCTTTTGTCTCTAAAAATGCTCGCGAACAGTTTGAGATTAGAATACACAAGCGTGTCATAGACATTCTAAATCCTAATCCAAAAACAATTGAAGCACTCACAAACTTATCTTTACCTTCAGGTGTAGATATCGATGTGAAAATGATGTAATCCTAAAATTATTATGAAATTTATTCTTGGTAAAAAACAGAATATGATGCAGTGCTTTGATGATGATGGTAAAGCTATTCCTGTCACAGTTATATCTGCAGGTCCGCTTATCGTTACTCAAGTAAAAAGCCCTGATACTGATGGATATACCGCAGTTCAGGTTGCATACGAAGAACAGAAAGCAAGTCGTGTCAATAAGGCACAATTAGGGCATTTAAATTCTGCTCTTAAAAAAGAAGATGATGAAGCTGATTCAGCTTTCAAGCATCTTCGCGAATTTAGAGATATGGAAGAAATTGCCATAGGAGATCGTATTACAGTAGATGCTTTCAAAAAAGGTGATATTGTGATAGTTTCTGGTCTTTCAAAAGCAAAAGGATTCCAAGGTGTAGTTAAAAGACATGGATTCCACGGAGGTCCTCGTTCTCATGGTCAAAAACATTCAGAAAGAGAACCAGGTTCTATTGGTGGTGGTCTTAGAAACAAAGTGCCGAAAGGTATGCGCATGGGAGGTCGTATGGGTGGTGATCGCATAACAATCAAAAACTTAGAGATTGTTGGTGTTGATCATGAAAACAACCAATTACTAATAAAGGGTGCTATTCCAGGAAGACGCGGAACACTCGTTGAAATAGTAGGATAATATGGAAACACAAATATATAATCAAAAAGGTAAATCAGTTGGAAAACTAGAATTACCAGAATCAATATTCGGTCTTCCATGGAATGGTGACTTAGTTCACCAGGTTGTAACAGCTATGCAAGCCAATGCTCGTACTCCTGTTGCTCACACAAAAACTCGTGGAGAAGTTTCAGGTACAACAAAGAAACCTTGGAGACAAAAAGGTACAGGTCGTGCTCGTCACGGTTCAACACGCTCACCTATTTGGGTTGGTGGTGGAGTAGCACATGGACCTCGTAATGAAAAAAGTTATGAACAAAAAATAAACAAAAAAATGAAAGCTAAAGCGTTGTATACTGTTTTATCTGAAAAACTACGCAAAGGCCAAATTCTTTTTGTTGAGGAATTAAATCTAAAAAACATTAAAACAAAAGATGCTTTTGATGTTGTTGGAGATTTAAGTAAAATTTCTGGCTTTGAAAAAATAATTGGTGGCAAAAAAACTAATACTTATATTACTGTCCCAGCTAAAAATGAAGTATTAAAGAAAAGTTTTGCTAACATTAAAACTGTTGAACTAGATGAGATTCGCAATGTTAATCCAGTCGACTTACTTGCCTATCGCTACATTATTATCTCTCAACCAACAGAAAGTATTGCTTTCTTGGGTGGTAAATTAGAAAAGAAGTAATATGGCTAACACAAAAATAAAAGAAATAAAAAAAGATTCTGAAAAGACAGACAAGGAAAACAAAGTAAAATCTCATCCTTTAATAATCAGCCCACGCATAACAGAAAAAGGTGCAATAGCTTCTCAAAACAGCGCTTATACTTTTAATGTTAAAGAAGAATCAACCAAAGACGAGATTAAAAAAGCGATAAAGATTCTTTATGGGGTTGATGTTGTAAAAGTTTCAGTTTTACCAATAAAAGAAAAAGCAGTTTTTAGAAGAGGTAAAAAGGGTGTAAGAAAAGGTGGGAAAAAGGCGGTCGTATATTTAAAGAAAGGAGAAAAAATATCATTCGCGTAATATGAAAACATACAAACCTAGAACACCTTCTAAAAGAAATACAACAACTGTAACTTATAGAGGAGTTATTACAACAAATAAACCGGAAAAATCTTTAACTCGTGGTTTCAAAAGACCCATGGGTAGAAATAATCAAGGTAGAATAACAACTCGTCACAAAGGGGGAGGACATAAAAGACTTTATCGAGAAATCGATTTCATGTACAACAAGCATGAAATACCTGCAAAGATCACAACTATTGAGTATGATCCAAACAGAAATGCTTTTATTGGTCTTGCTGTTTATGCTGACGGAGAAAAGAGATATGTTGTTGTTCCTAAATCAGTAAAAGTTGGAGACAAGTTTACTGTTTCAGAAAAAGCACCTCTTACAACAGGAAATCGTTTACCACTTAAACTTATTCCTGTTGGAACATTTGTTTATAACATAGAAATAAAACCAGGAAATGGAGCAAAATTGGTTCGTTCAGCTGGTTCTTATGGACAAGTTGTTGCAAATGACCTTGGCTATACAAACATAAAGATGCCTTCTTCTGAAATTAGAAAAGTTTCAGAAAATGCATGGGCATGTATTGGTGAAGTTTCAAATTCTGACTATCATTTACAAAATTGGGGTAAAGCAGGTCGTTCACGATGGAGAGGTATTCGCCCTACTGTTCGTGGATCTGTTATGAACCCAGTTGATCACCCATATGGTGGAGGTGAGGGAGCACAAGGACGTGGTCTTCGTAGAGCGAAAACTCTATGGGGTAAGCCATCCGGAAAAGGACAAAAAACAAGAACTCCGAAGAAATACTCAAATATGTGGATTGTTTCTCGAAGAAAAGTTGGAAAAGGAAGAAAATCAAAATAATTTTCTTAGAAATATCTATCAACAAAAAATACCCCAATTGGGGTATTTTTTGTTATATCTTTTGAATAAAATAGTTTGAGTTGTATAATAAACCAATATGGAAAATAATAAATGTGATTTTTATCAAGGTGTTTCTGAAAATAAAAGATTTTCAATTGTAGCTAGAATAAAAAGTACAACAAATGCTATGAGAGGTTTGGTAATTTTATTTAAAACAACTCACAATTTCTGGTTGCAGATATTTTTTGGTGTTTTGGCTGTATATCTTGGTTTTTTGTTTAATATATCTAGTCTGGAATGGATTGCTATTGTTTTTTCTATAGGACTAGTATTTTTTGCTGAAGCGGTGAACACAGCAATAGAAATAGATTTAAATTTAACATGCCAAGAATATCACCCTTATGCTCGAGATTCAAAAGATGTTTCCGCTGGAGCTGTTTTACTAACTGCTATTATAGCTGGAATTATTGGACTTATAATTTTTTTACCGAAAATAATAAATCTTTTTTAATCTAAATTTTGTGTGATATAATATAAAAGTATATAATTTATCATTAAGCTTTTTAATATATGAAATTTTTAAAATTATTCATCTCTTCAGTTTTTGTTCTCGGTTCTATTTTGGTCGCTCCTGTAATTTTTGCGGAAGGTACAATTGAAACTACATCAGCACCACAACCCTCTGGTAATGTCATTGTTGCAGCTACTGTTAATATAAAAAATGCAAAAATTGTTTCTCAGGATAATAATAATTTTAAAATTTCTTTTGATTTAACTAATCGTGAAGGATTACAAAGTGGAGTTAAATATGGGGTACAACTTATCGGCGATGGAGTAAAAGGTCAATATTTGGCAGATGAAAAAGTTTATCCGGAAAATGTTACTTTGTATGAGAATAGTTCTGTTTCGAAAGAAATTTTATATACTGCTCCTGCAAATCTAGCAGGAGAGTATACTCTTTGGATTTCAAGTAAGAATACTAGTGGTTTTTCATTCGGTGTGGCTTTTGTAGAAAAAGTTAGTCTTACCTCATCAACAAAAGGAATAAATATTAATTCTGATTCTTGTCTCTTGTCCATTAAAGAAACGAAAGATGGTAAAACATATACTCTTAATCAAGGTGTGGATATCATTAAAGAAGAGAATCTCGTTCTTAATTGTAAGGTAGTAAATAATACAGACAAACAAGTATCAGTAATTCCGTCTTTTGAAACTACCAATCGTACACTTTATGGAGATATTGTTCAAACAGAGGGTGGAGATATAAATCCAATTACTTTTAAGGCATTAGAAGGGAAAGTTGTTTCAATTACTCTACCTAAGGCCAAAATTCCTCAAGCATATGACGTAAAAATTTCTTTGAAAGAAGGAGAAAATATTTCTAATACGATAGTTGTTCACTATGTCTTAAGTGGGGTCAGTGCCACCATTCAAAATATTTCACTAGATAAAGATTATTATAAAAAAGGTGATACTGCAAATTTATCATTTATCTGGTCACCTAGTGCTGATAGTTTCATAGGAAGTAGAGCTGGTGCTACTAATGTAAATCCGATTGTTATAGCTGAGATTAAAAATGGAGAAGGTAAATTATGTGCTTCTGCTTTAAATGAACCAATACAGAAAAGTTTAAGTCCGCAAGTAATAATTCCTATTAAAATTACTTCTAAATGTGAAAATCCACAGGTAACGCTTTCATTAAAAGATAACAAAGGCAACATTTTAAGTGAAAAAAGTTTTGGAATTGAAACTCAATCTAAAAACAAAAAAGATGTTGCCCCCATTTATTATATTATTCTTATAGTAATAATTCTTGTTATTATAATTGGTTTGTTTATTAGAAATAAAAAGAATTCCAAAGCACTTCCTTTAAATATTTTATTCCCATTTTTTGTCCTAATTGTGTTTGGAAGTATATTACCATTTAGTGCAAGAGCAGACAGTTTCATTTTAGGAGAAGAAAATGGAGTACACGCTAATGTTTCCATTAATGGTATTGATAGTACATATTATCCTAGTCAGACAATTTCTTTGAGTGGAACAGCTTCTGTAATTGCATGTAGCAATGCGCCTTCAAGTATTAATGTTTCTGTTTCAGTTCAAGGACCTAATAAGACATTAATTTCCGGACAAGCTTCTGGTGGGGGAACACTAAATGGTTCCGCTTCTTTTACTGCTCCATCAAATCCAGGCTCTTATTATATGTATATATCTGGGTATCTAGATAGTTATTCTTTTAATAAATCAATTCCTTTTACTGTGAGTGGTGATGGTGTGTGTAGTTCCAGCCACTATTATTGTGTAATTGGCAATCCTTCTCTTGAAAGTGATAATTCAAATTCTTGGACTTGGGATTGTAGTGGTATTGGTGGTGGTAATTCTCGTTCTTGTTCTCAAGCTAAAACTCCTATTAATGGTGTTTGTTCTCCTTATTCAGAAAATGCTTGTTCTTATGGAAGCTTTTCAGATACATCAGATAGTGACACTCAAAGTCTTTGGGACTGTAATGGTATTTATGGTGGAACGAATATAGGTTGTTCAAAAAATAAAAAAGCTTCTTGTGGGGTGAATATGGATACTTGTATAAATGGAAATTTAATATCTTCACAAGATTATACAAATTATACTCATAATTGGGTTTGTCAGACAATTGGTGGCAGTGATCATATACCATGTTCAAGCTATAAGAATGAATTTAATATGGGGGGTACGATGTCTATGAGTTATTGTTCTATTCCCGCTGAAAGTAGTAGTTGTCAAGCA
This sequence comes from uncultured Candidatus Saccharibacteria bacterium, assembly GCA_964446475.1. GTDB lineage: Bacteria > Patescibacteriota > Minisyncoccia > Phycocordibacterales > UBA9973 > UBA8515. Next base: position 18,164 of record CAYUOT010000004.1, read on the forward strand.
ACACTTTCTTGGAATACAATAAACCCCCAAAGTGTTTCTATTGTACAAGTAACAAACGGGGCTACCCTAGCAACTGGTGATAGTGGTAATATTAATGTTTTTCTTTCTCCAAGTGGAACTTCTTTCACCCTTTCTAATTCTGAAATTATTCTTGATCGACAGCACTGGTCACGTGATTGTGTTTCAGGTACAAAATGGAATGGAACTAAGTGTGTAGGTATTCCAGTTAATGGAGCGTGGGGACCTTGGAGTTCTTGGGGGTCATGCGGAGGATCTGTTTGTGAAAGTGGTTTTGAAGGAACTATTGAAGGAACACAGACAAGAACAAGAACTTGTATAGGTCAATTATATGGAGGAGCAGATTGTTCTCTGTTAGATGGAGGGAATTCTTCAATGACACAGCCTTGTTCAATAACTTGTTCAGTTGCAAATCAACCCCCATCAAATCCAATTATTACTGGGCCAGTAGCTCCTTTTGATATGGGAGTTAATCAAACATTTAATTTTGTTTCTAGTGACCCAGAAGGTTCAAAAATACGATATGGAATAGATTGGACAAATGGTGGAGATGGAATTGTTGACCAATGGCTTCCAGCACCAGAAATAAATGGAGCAATGAATCATGTAGAATCTGGGGTTTCTCAATCAGCCCTGCATTTATGGGATTTAGCCGGGACTTATATTTTTAAAGCAATGGCTCAAGATTATCCGATAGATGGAGTTACGCGAAGTTCTGGGTGGACTCCTTATACTGTAATAGTTAAGCAAAATACAAATTTAACTGCAACATTACTTCCTGAAACTCAGATAATTAAAAAAGGTGGATCTGCTACATTAACTTGGACATCAACAAACACTAGAGATGCAAATAGTTGTATCGGGTCAGGAGATGGATTTGTAACTGGTGGAGCTAAGAATGGTAGTGATAGTGTTTCCCCAGAAACTCTCGGTAAAAATAATTATAGCTTAACTTGTTATGGTAAAGTAAGGAATTCTTTAGGAACTACTAATGATAATAATCCTAGTACTATTACAAAAAACGCAGTAGTTAAAGTAATAGATTTAGCTTACTGTGAGATTCATCCAGATGATTCAGATTGTATAGCTTACTGTGAGGCCAATACAGACGATTGTCTTTTTTGTACTTATGAATCAAGTAGAAATTGTTTTTGTGATAATAATCCAAAAGATATTAGGTGTATAAATCCAGATTATTGTACACAGAACCCAACATCCTCACTTTGTCCTTGTGGTGATGGGAAAAAGGGTAAAGGAGAAGAAGGGATAGATTGTGGAGGCATTTGTCTTCCAGTAAGATCTTGTACAAAAATTCCACCTATATTTAAAGAAAGATAATTTATAAAAATATAATGAGTAGTATCATTATTTAATATTTAAATTTTGATTTTGTTTTGATAATAAAAACAACTTACTTTATAAAATTAGAGTCAGGTTGTTTTTATTTTATTGGAATTTTATTTATATGATATAATATAAAGTATATAATTTATCATTAAGCTTTTTAATATATGAAATTTTTAAAATTATTCATCTCTTCAGTTTTTGTTCTCGGTTCTATTTTGGTCGCTCCTGTAATTTTTGCGGAAGAAATAAACAACAAAATACCAGAGGGGGAAAAATCAATAGTTAATATTGATTTAAATACTTCACGAAAAACAAACACTTTTTCCTCTGCTAGTATTTTAAATCCTAAAATAAATTCTCAAGAAAACGGATTATTTGATATATCTTTTAGTCTTGTAAATAAAGATGGTGTACAGAGTGGTCTAAAATACGGAGTCAGATTAGCAAAAAAAGTACCAAATGGAATAAATATTATTGATGAAAAAATATATGATGAATCAATAACTTTATACGAAGGTGATAATATTTCTAAAAATATAAAATATCAAGCACCTAGCGGAACTATTGGTGAATATGTTTTATATTTAACGCTAAAAAATAACAATGGTTTTTCTTTTGGGTCATCTTTTTTGGGGCAGGCAACATTAAATATCCCAGATGATGGGGTTCGTTTTTTGAGTGAAACTTGTTATTTGTCTATAGATTCAGTTAGTGATAAAAAATTCTCCTTAACACAAGGGGTAGATATAAATGAAAAAGAAAATATTGTTTTTAATTGTCAGATTGAAAATTTTTCTATTGAAAATAAAAGCTTGATTCCTGAATACGAAACACATTTGAGAGATATCTATGGAGATATTGTTTCTCATGCAGGAGGTGATTATTCTTCTTTTGAAATAAACTCACAAGAAAAAAAGAATATTTCTCTGATTTTACCCAAAGCCACTAATTCACAAGCTTATGATGTTGTAGTTAAATTAAAAGATGCTAATGGTGTTTACTCAAACAAAATAGTAGCCCACTATGTTTTAAGTGGAGATAGCGCAACTATTCAAAATATTAATTTAGATAAAGATTATTATAAAGAAGGAGAAACAGCAAATATTTCATTTCTTTGGTCTCCCAGAGCTGATAGTTTTCCTGGTAGTAGAAATGGAAGTCTAAATACAAATTATTCTAGTTTTATTAATGTAGTATTAAAAGATGACAAAGGGGGGTTTTGTTCAGATGAAGTAAATAAAGAATTGTTTACTAATTATGTAGACCCAAATGTAATTATTCCGGTTAAAATAATAAAGGAATGTAAAAATCCAGTAATTGACCTAATACTAAAAGACAAGGATGGTAATATTTTAGATCAAGATAATTTTTCTATTGAGACAAAATCTAAACCAGGTTTCCCAAGTTTTGTTTATTGTATAATTCTTGGAATTTTGGTCATAGGAGGAGTAGTATTTTATTTTTTAAGAAAAAAGAAAAATTTAAATAATAATATTGCAATTTTTGTTGTTAGTTTGATTATTTCGAGTGTGAGTATTTTATTCCCTATTAATAAAGTAGACGCAGATTATTTTACTTTTGGGGATACTGGGGGGTATTTTGTTAGTGTCCCTTATACTTTAAATAATGGTGATTCCTATAATCCCGGAGATACGATAAGTGTTACTTTTGGTGAAGTTGAGTATAAAGCTTGTAATAATGCTCTAATTAATTTTGTTTTAACTGCTGATGGTCAGTCTGTTTTTAATAATACTCACAATGAAGGGGAAGATCATCCAGAACTAATTAATACTATTGAATTAACAGCTCCGTCTGAAAGTGGGTCTTATGACATTTCGGTTTATGGTGAATTTACAACAACTTTTGATAATGGGCAAACTATTAAGAAATCTTCATGGGCTTATATTCCATATTATGTAAATGGAAATGCTGAATGTTCTTCAAATCATTATGGTTGTATAAATGGTACATCTTATAGTGAATCTCAAGGGTTAGATGAGTGGACATGGTCTTGTGATGGTTATGGAAATGGTTCAAACGCTCTTGGTTGTTCAGAATCAAGAACTTTTGAGAATGGAGTTTGCGGAGAAACTCATTATAAATGTTTATCTGGTTCTCTGTTCTCTTCAAAAAGTAATCCAACAAATTGGACTTGGGAGTGTAAAGGAACAGGTGGAGGAGAAGATTCTCCTCTTTGTGTTGAACAAAAAGGAGACGCCCCTGTTTGTGGAACAGAACATTATTTATGTGAAAAAGGTACAAGCACAGGTCATCCTTATAGTGATACATATACTAAATATATATGGTACTGTATGGCAGAGGGATATTCTTCTATTAGTTGTGTAGAAGACAAGATTTATTCTGCTTGTGGAACAAGTGAAAAATTTACTTGTGAAAAAGGTAATGTAACAAATGAATATGAAGCGAATGACTATGCTTCTTGGAAATGTGACTGTTCTGGTTCTGAAGATTGTAATATCTCATATAATTATTGTTATTGGAATAAACCGATAGATGCTGTTTGTAGTGAAAATATTGTTAATGGTTGTGATATTGGTGATTTTGATTGGAGGGATTCAAATACTGAAGATTTTGATTGGGTTTGTTTAGGTAGAAATGGCGGTGCTGATGTTTCTTGTGGTATAAATCCTAGTACTGATATGTATGGAATATTAAATTTTGAATCCTGTGTAATTCCTCTTGGAGAATCAAAATGCTACATGCCTTATTCTTGGGAAGTTTTTAATCCAGAAGATCAGTATAATTCAGAAGTTAGATTAGGTGGTGTTAGTGCTATTAATTATGGGGATTATGGCTCAGATTCTTTATTGTCTGATATTAATGGTGCTTTGCTTGAGCTTTATAATAATGCAAAATATTTAGCAGGATCTTGGTCAGCTCCAACCTGCGCTCCTGGTTCTGGGTGGAGCTCTAGTGAACAAAAATGTTTAGGAAAAATAGATGGAGGGTGGACTGAATGGAGTGAATGTACTAAACCTTGTGGAACTGGTACTCAATATAGAACTTGTAGTAATCCAGCTCCTGCAAATGGAGGTAAGACATGCCCAGGTCTTAGTTCTTGGTATTATCCTAGTCCTACATATAAATTTTATCAAAATTGTAATATTCAATCTTGTACTTTAGTAAATAAAGTAAATGTTTCTGGTCCAAAAATGTTTAATCTTGGAACTACACAAACATTTGAAATAAGTTCAACTGCGACAGAAAAAGTTAATTATAATATTGATTGGAATGGAGATAAAATAATGAATTTAGAAAACGATCAATATTATCCAGCAAATAGAAGTGGGGTAGAGCCAAATATTGTTCAAAAAATAAGTTATAAATGGAACACTCCTGGTAAATATACTTTTTATGTACAAGCAATGGATTATCATACTGGTAAATTAACAGAATGGGTTCCATGGACTGTTACTGTTAAAGATTCTACAGCAAATATAACCGCCGATAAAACTTCTTTAAATATGAATGATAATGTTACATTAACATGGTCTGCTACTAATGTTGACTATTGTGAGGGCAATTTCCCTATAATAGAAACATCAAGAGTAGAAAATTGTTCTGGTGGTAGTAATTTTTCATTTGATACAAGTAGGTCTTCTGTTTGTACTGGGTATAATATTTCTGGGTCGTATACATATAAACCATCTTCATTTAAAAAATATGAAATATATTGTCCTAATATAAATAATACAAAAACAGCTACAGATGATGTTTTTGTTAGGGTAACTGGAATTCCTTCAACTTCTAGCCTAGAATTAGATTCTTCACCTATTGAAATAAATAAAGGTGAATCATCAGATCTCCATTGGAATACAGTCAACCTATCAATGGATTCTTATGCATGTAAAATAGTAGACGATTCTGGTAAAATTATTGCTGGAAGTGATAATACAAACAACGATCTTTTGACTTGGTATAATTGGAGTGGTCAGTCTGATGGGGCTGGAGGTTCTTATCATAGTGGGGTTGTTCCTGTTTCACCTCAAAAATCAACAGTTTATGAACTTGTTTGTACTTCATATCCAAAAACATTAAAAGATGATGCAACTGTTGTTGTTGATGGTATTGTTATAGCAGATCATTGTAAAAATAAAACAAAAGATGAAGATGAAGATGGTGTTGATTGTGGAGGTGAGCATTGTCCTAGATGTAAAGTTTATCCAGACTATTGTTCAAATAAAGTTCAAGATATAAATAAAGGAGAAACTGGTATTGATTGTGGTGGTTTTTGTAAAGAGTGTGCAGTTAAAAAACCTCCTGTATTTATAGAGAGATAAATAATTAAAAGACCCGTCATTATAATGACGGGTCTTTATTTTAGTATTGACTTTATTTTATTCTTTTGATAGTATTGATTCTACGAGCTTTTAAGAGCTTATTTATATTTATATATGACAAGATCAATAAAGAAAGGTCCTTATGTGGACGAAAGATTACTAAAAAAGATTGAAGGAAAAAAGCCAATAGAGACTGGCGTTATTAAGACATGGTCTCGTGCCTGCGTTATTTCTCCAGAAATGGTAGGTTTCGTTTTTGGTGTCCACAATGGTAAAAATCATATAGAAGTTCTAGCTACTGAAGATATGGTTGGTCACAGACTAGGAGAATTTTCCCCTACTCGCAAATTCGTAAGACATGGAGGTAAAATGCAGAAAGAATTAGAAGCCAAGAAAAAAGAAGCAGAGATAGCAGCAGCAAAATCAGCAAAAGCGTCAACTGATTCTAAAACAAAGAAAAAATAATTAATTAAATTTTATGAAGGCATTTTTAAAAAATTACAGACAGTCCCCTCGCAAGGTTTCACTTGTCACCGGACTTATAAAAGGAAAAAGGGTTTCCGAAGCTTTTGTTTTATTAGAAAATTTACCAAAAAGAGCTTCATTACCAATTCACAAGCTTATTGTTTCAGCTGTTTCTAATGCTAAACAAGCTGGTTTTAGTGAAGATAATTTAATAATAGATAGTATTACAGTGGATAAGGGTATTGTTCTTAAGCGTTCTATGCCCAGAGCTCGCGGAAGTGCTTCTCGTATAAACAAAAGAACAAGTCATGTTAAACTTTCTTTAAAAGAAGCTGTAGTTTCTGAAAAAAAGACAAAAAAAGTAGTAAAAGAAAAGAAAGAAGTTAAAAAAGTAGAAAAGAAGTCGAAATCTAAAAAACAAGAAGCTAGCAACTAAAACCTAGAATTTATTAAAATATATGTCAAAAGTAGTACACCCATATGCACATAGATTAGTTACTCTTCGTGATTGGAAATCACGCTGGTTTGCTGATAAAAAATACAAAGATTTATTGAAAAGTGATGTTGTTATTAGAGAGTTTTTAGCAAAAAAACTCAGAGGTTTTTATGTTTCCCGTGTTGAAATTGAAAGAAACATGAAATCTACAAAAATAATAATACACACTTCAAGACCAGGTATGATAATAGGACGTTCTGGTGAAGGTGCAACAAAATTAAAATCTGATATTGAAAAAGAACTAAAAAGAAAGAAAATCGTAGACATTGAAGATTTTAAATTAGACATAGTTGAAGTTACAAACCCAGACGCTGATGCAAGTATTGTAGCTTGTTCTATTGCTGAAGGCTTAGAAAAGAGATTACCTTTTAGAAGAGTTATGAAGCAGTCAATAGAAAAAGTTATGTCAGCTCGTGGTGTTAAAGGTGCAAGAATATATCTAACGGGTAGATTGGCGGGTGCTGAAATTGCAAGAAGTGAACAAATTAAAAGAGGTTCAATTCCGCTTCAAACTTTCCGTGCTGATGTTGATTTTGCAAGAGAAAAAGCACACATGAGTTATGGAGATATCGGTATTAAGGTTTGGATTTATCGTGGAGAGGTCTTTAATGATATTAAAAAACAATCTAAATAATTTTTATGTTGCTACCAAAGAAAGTAAAATTTAGAAAATGGCAAACAGGCCGAACAGACATGTCAAAGGTTAGTCCAGACACACGTGGTACTTCTGTTTCTTTTGGGTCTTTTGGGCTTAAATCTACAACAGGTGGGCGTATTCGTTCAAATCAAATTGAAGCGGCTCGTAAGGTTGCTTCTCGTACAATAGGTAAAACTGGCAAAATGTGGATTAGAATATTCCCTGACAGACCTTTTACAGCTAAACCTGCAGAAGTAGGTATGGGAAAGGGTAAAGGTGATCCACAAGGATATTGTTTAGATATTCGTCCTGGCCGTGTTATTTTTGAAGTTGATGGAGTTACTGAATCAGTTGCTCGTGAAGCTATGCGTAAAGCTGGTACAAAATTACCAATTAAAACAAGTGTTGTTGCTAGATAAATATGACAAAAGATAAAAAACAATTAAATAAAAGTTTAAAAGGAATTGTTGTTTCAGATAAGATGGATAAAACAGTTGTGGTGGATGTATCTAGATTTGTTGAGCATAAAAAATATGGTAAAAGATTTAAAATTACCAAAAAATATAAAGCTCATGATGAGGAAAACAGTTCAAAAATAGGAGATATGGTCGAAATAGTTGAGACTAAACCAATCTCAAAAGATAAACATTTTAAAGTTATAAAATAAAAAGTTTTAAAAACAGTTTTAAAACTTTATGAACTAAATTATATGATTCAAGATGGAACAATAGTAAATATTACAGACAATGCCGGAGGTAAAATCGGTAAAGTATTTAAAGTGCTCGGTTCTTCAAAGAAAAGATATGCAACAATAGGAGACAAGGTTGTTGTTGCTGTTAGAGTAGCAGAGCCAAGAAAAAACGTTAAAAAGAAAGATGTTCAACAAGCTGTTGTTGTCCGTGTGTCTAAATCATATCGTAGAAAAGATGGTTCCTACATTCGTTTTGACGATAATGCCGTTGTTATGTTAGAAAAAGACAAAATGGATCCAAAAGGAGGTCGTATTTTTGGTCCAATTCCTCGTGAATTGGCAGAAAAAGGTTATCAAAAAATTATCTCACTAGCACAAGAAGTTATATAACTAACTACTTTTATATAATATATGAAAATAAAAAAAGGAGACAATGTAATAGTTATATCTGGTAGCAATAAAGGCAAAAAGGGTAAAGTTATAAAAGCTTTTCCTTCTCTTAATAAGGTTGTTGTTGAGGGTGTTAATATTGTAAAGAAATCACACAAAAGTAAGAATAAAAAAGATATTAGTCAAATATTAGAGATTCCTATGCCAATCCATGCATCAAATGTTGCAAAGAAAGATTAATTATTTTAAATAAAAATTATGGAAACAGTTAAACAAAAAGAAAAAAAATCATACGATATTCTTAAACCTAAATATGGTTATAAAAATATTATGGCAGCACCGCACCTTTTAAAGGTTGTTGTTTCTGTTGGGACAGGTTCTGGTATTAAAAGAGACAAAGATCGCAATGATTTTATAATGGATCGTCTTTCTAAAATCACAGGTCAAAAACCTGCAACTAGGGGTGCTAAAAAATCTATTTCTAGTTTTAAAATCAGAACAGGGGATCAAATAGGTGTTATGGTTACCCTTCGTGGTTCTCGTATGTATGGTTTTTTGGATAAATTAATAAATGTTGCAATTCCTCGTACAAAAGACTTTCGTGGTCTAGAACGCAAAATTGTTGATAGCATTGGTAACCTAACAATGAGCATTAAAGAACATACAATATTTCCAGAAACAGGAGACGAAGAATTAAAAGATGTGTTTGGAATGGGTATAACTTTAGTTACAACAGCAAAAACAAAAGAAGAAGCTACAGATTTCTTTGAAATGATAGGAGTGCCTTTCAAAAAATAATATTAAAAATATAAAAATCCCTATTTAAAATAGGGATTTTTATATTTTTAATATTTTCAGATAAAGAAAAGATGATTGTCTAGATCTGTTTGACTTTTTGGTTGATATTTGGTAATGTAATTAGGCATGAGTTTTGATCCGTTTATCTCCTTAAGAGCCATTACTTTTAAGAAAATAAATGAGATATCCCTTGTGCAATTATTTGTAATTTCCTAATATCTTATGTAGATATTAGGTTTTAGTAGTTAATTATTATTTATGGCAAAAACATCAGTTGTCGCAAGACACTTAAAAAAACCAAAGTTCAGCACACGAAAAACAAATCGTTGTTTTCGCTGTGGTCGTGCTCATGCATACATGAGAGATTTCGGCTTATGTCGTATTTGTTTTAGAGAGCTTTCAAATGAGGGAATGCTTCCAGGAGTTAGAAAATCATCTTGGTAATTCTTATCAAAAAATGATTTGAATAATTTATAATTCAAAATTAATTAAAATATATGGATCAAATTGCAAACATGATAAATATGATAAAGAATGCAGGATTGGCAGGACGTGAATCTGTTATTGTCCCTCATTCTAATATCAAACAAGCCATTTTGGAATGTCTTTTAAAAGAAGGGTATATTTCCTCTGTTTCTAAAAAAACAAGAAAAAATTTCCCAGTTCTTGAAATAGGTGTTGCATACAAAGATGGTGTTTCAAAAATAACAGGAGTAGAAAGAGTTTCAAAATTATCTAGCAGAGTTTACAAGGGTGTTAAAGAAATTAAACCAACATTAAATGGTTTTGGTTTAACTGTTTTGACTACACCTAAGGGAATTTTGACAGACAAAGAAGCTAGAAAAGAAATGGTCGGAGGAGAAGTACTATTTAAAATTTGGTAAATTTTTATGAGTAGAATAGGAAAACAAACAATTATTATCCCAAAAGGAACAGAAGTTAAAATGACTAACGGAACTTTATCAGTTAAAGGTCCAAAAGGTTCACTTTCTCGTGACTTTCTTGGTGATGTAGTAATAAATATAAATGGAGAAGAGATTACTTTTACTCCTGGTAAAATAGATGATAAAAAAGTAAGATCATTATGGGGGACATATGCATCTCATGTCAAAAACATGGTTATTGGTGTTAATGATGGTTATACAAAGAAATTGATTTTAGAAGGAGTTGGTTTTAAGTCAGAAGCTTCTGGTGGAAGTTTGAATCTAGCTTTAGGATTTTCACATCCTGTTAAGGTTAATATTCCCGATGGTTTAGAAGTAACTGCTGAAAAGAATAACATAACAATTTCTGGAATAGACAAAGAGTTAGTTGGTCGTTTTACTTCTGAAATTAGATCCTTGAAAAAGCCAGAACCTTATAAGGGTAAAGGTTTTAGATATAGTGATGAAGTTATTCGTCGCAAACAAGGAAAGAAGGCTTCATAATAATAGATTCTAGTTTATTTTTAATGACTAGAATAATATAAAATAATATGAATAAAAAACAAGAAAAAAGAATAAGACTAAAAGCAAAAATAAGAGCAAAAATTTTTGGGACATCAAGTAGGCCTCGTCTTTCTGTTTTTAAATCAGGGTCTCATATTTATGCTCAAGTTATTGACGATACAAAAAACACAACAATTGCTTCTTTTTCAGATTTGTCTATAGAGAAAGGGACAGGAATAGAAAGAGCAAATATTGTTGGTCAAGAGATTGCAAAACTTTCTATCTCAAAAAAGATAAAAGATGTTGTCTTTGATAGAAATGGTTTTAAATATACAGGTCGTGTTAAAGCATTAGCAGATAGCGCAAGATCTTCAGGTCTTTCTTTCTAAAATAATATGGATAAAACAAAACCAAAAACAAATAATACAAAAAGTTTTCAAGGTAAGCCAAGACGTGACGATAAAAGACGCCCTTCTTTTGAAAGACCAAAACCAGAATTTGATCAGAAAATGGTTTCTATAAGAAGAGTTACTCGTGTTGTTGCTGGTGGTAGACGTATGACATTTGCTGTTGCTCTTGCAATAGGAGATAAAAAAGGTTCAATAGGATTAGGATCAGGTAAGGGTGGAGATACAGCAATAGCAATATCCAAAGCTCTTCGTCAAGCAAAGAAAAACATGTTCAAAATAAAAACAACAAAAAACATGTCTATTCCGCATTTAGTTAGTACAAAATATTCTTCAGCAAGATTAGAAATAATGCCTAATAAAGACAAGGGTCTTGTTGCAGGAAGTACAGTTAGAGATATATTGATTTTAGCGGGACTAAAAAATGTTACAGCTAAATTACATTCAGGTACAAAAAATAAATTAAATAATGCCAAAGTTGCATTTAAAGCTTTATCAATGTTTCGTACTGGTGTTTCAGCCCCAGTTGTTTTGAAAGAAGCTGAAAACGAAGACAAGGTCGTAGAAGAAGATAATAATTAATTAAAATTTTATGCAATTAAACTCATTAAAAAGAGAACATCCAAATAAGAAAGCTCGATCTGTTGGGCGTGGGGGAACTCGTGGAAAAACTTCTGGCCGTGGAACAAAAGGTCAGACATCTCGTGCTGGTAATAAACGCCGTCCAGAAATAAGAGATATAATAAAGAAACTTCCTAAATTAAGAGGTTATCGTTTTAATTCGCACTCTGCTAAGCCAGCTGTTATTAACCTATCTGACTTAAATATATTTACAGATGGTGCAACTATTGATTCAAAATCATTACACGAAAAAGGTTTGATAAGAAAAGTTGGAGGTAGTTTGCCAGAGGTAAAAATATTAGGAAATGGAGAATTGAAAGTAAAATTAGAAATTGTTAATTGTACCATTTCGTCCAATGCTCGTTTAAAAATAGAAAAGGCCGGAGGGGTGATTAAATAATATGGAAAAAATTTTAAGAAAATTAAAAATAGTTTTTACAGATAAAACACTAAGAAATAGAATTTTATTTGTTCTTTTCGCTTTAGTTTTCTTTAGACTTCTATCAGCTATACCTATTCCTGGAATAGATCAGGCAAAACTTCAGTCTTTCGTAATGAATAATCAGTTTGTTGGAATTCTAAATATGTTTTCAGGTGGTGGATTATCTAGCTTGTCTATTGTTATGCTTGGTGTCGGTCCTTATATTACAGGTTCTATTATAATGCAACTTTTGACAATAATGTCACCTAAATTAAAAGCTATGTATCAAGAGGAAGGTGATATTGGAAGAAAAAAGTTTTCTCAATATAGTAGACTTCTTTCTATTCCTCTCGCTATAATCCAAGGAGTTGGTCTTATAATTCTTCTTCAAAAACAAGGAATATTAGGAGACCTTTCTTTGATGCAAATGTTTACAAATGTTAGCGTTGTTGTTGCTGGATCAATCTTGGTTATGTGGATAGGAGAGCTTATTTCAGAATTTGGTATTGGGAACGGAGTATCTATGATAATTTTTGCTGGTATCGTTGCAGGATTACCTAAATCAGTGGCGTCTTTTATGTTTAATTTTAATATGGGAGATTTGCCAATGTATATATTGCTATTAGCATTAAGTATTTTAATAGTGATAGGAGTTGTTGTTGTGACAGAAGCAGAAAGACCAATTTCTGTTACTTATGCAAAACAAGTAAGAGGTGATCATATTGCTGGCGGAACTCAAACTTATATTCCTATAAGATTAAATCAAGCAGGAGTTATCCCTATAATTTTTGCTTTATCTATCCTGATGTTTCCACAGTTGCTTGGTACAGTTCTTCAGACTTCTACAAACACAATACTTCTTTCTGTCTCAGATGCATTAATTTGGTTTTCAAATAATACAGCTTTGTATTCAATATGTTATTTCTTATTTGTATTTATATTTACATATTTTTATACAGCTGTTACTTTTGATCCAAATCAGCTCGCAACAAACTTACAGAAAAATGGGGCATTTGTTCCTGGTATTCGCCCGGGAGATGCAACCAAAGATTATATATCTAGAATTTTAACTAGAACAACCACAATGGGGGCAGTCTTCTTAGGTATTATCGCAGTTTTGCCTTTAGTTCTTCAGTCTGTTACTCAAATTTCAGCTTTTGCTATCGGAGGAACATCACTATTGATTGTTGTATCTGTTGTTATAGATTTAGTTAAAAAAATCGAAGCACAAATTTCAATGAGAGAATACTAAAAAATCCCCCACAAGGGGGTTTTTAGTCTATAGTGTATAATAATAAAATATATGATAAAAAAACAAACATTTATGTTCTTTGGCAGGTCTGGTTCTGGCAAGGGTACACAAGTTAAATTATTAAAAGAATATTTAAAAGAAAAAGACATAGATAAAAATCTTTTTTCTTTTTCAACTGGTGATGGTTTTCGTGAATTCTTTAAAAAAAATACTTATGCTAGTAATTTAGCTAAAGATATTACTCAAAATGGAGAACTTCAACCTTTATTCCTAACTATATCAATATGGGGTAATGCCTTTTTAGATAATCTAAAGTCCAATGATCATATATTTATGGATGGTTATCCAAGAAGGCAAAAAGAAGCAGAAATTTTGGATGAAGCTTTGCGTTTTTTGGGTAGAGAGAATATAATCATTATTAATTTTGATGTTAGTAGAGAGGTTTCTAGAGAGAGGATGTTAGGGAGAATGAGAGAGGACGACACTGAAATAAATATAGAGACTAGACTTAATTGGTACGACAATGAAGTTGTTCCAACAATTAATTATCTAAAAAATCTCCCAGGTTATTTTTACTTTGAAATAAATGGAGAGAGAAGTATAGAAGAAATTCATAAAGATATTATAAGTAAAATAGAAAAATTTATCTAATATGGAAAATGAAGAAATAATTATAATTTCTTTGGGCGGGTCTGTTATTGTACCAGATATTCCTAATGCAAAATTTATTCTAGAATTTAGAGATATTATTTTAGATTGGATTTCAAAGGGTAAAAAATTCTTTATTGTTACAGGAGGAGGCAAGACTAGTAGAGTTTATCAAGAAAGCTTAAAAGATATTATAGGTAATAAAAAAGAAGTTTTAGATTGGATTGGAATATATACAACTCAATTAAATGCGAATTTTTTAAAACTTTCTTTCGGTGATAATTTTTTAGGAGATATTATTACAGATTTATCTCTTTTGTCGCCCTTTGGTGGCAATTTAGTTATAGCTTCTGGTTGGAAGCCTGGATGTTCTACAGACACAGATGCTGTTTTGATTGCGGAAAAACTCAACATAAAAAAGATTATAAATATTTCTAATATTTCTTTTGTTTACGATAGTGATCCTAGAATTAATCCAAATGCTCAAAAATTTGAAAAATTATCATGGAGTGATTATTTGAAAATTATTGACGAAAAATGGACCCCAGGCATGAGTGTTCCTTTTGATCCTATCGCTTCAAAAAAAGCCGAATCATTAGGATTAGAAGTAATTTTTATGGACGGTTCTGATTTATCAAATTTGGATAATTATATTTCAGGGAAAGGTTTTACTGGGACAACAATTAAATAATTTTAATATATCATGGCAATAATAATTAAAACAAAAGATCAAATAGAAAAGATTAGAGAGGGTGGAAAAATTTTAGCAAAAGTAATGAAAGAAGTTGGTTCTTTTATAAAACCTGGAATATCAACAAAAGATATCGATGATTATGCTTTTAAGTTGATTAAAGAATATGGAGGTATTCCTGCTTTTCTAAATTACAGACCTGAAGGTGCTTCTAGTCCTTTTCCTGCTTCTGTTTGTATATCTTTAAATAATGAAATTGTTCATGGCATACCTTCTTCTAGCAGAATTTTAAAAGAAGGAGATATAATTTCTATAGATATAGGATTAAAATATAAGAATTTTTTTACAGACCATGCAATGACTTTTCCTGTTGGGAAAATTTCTAAAAAAGATCAAGATTTAATAGATGCAACTAAAAAATCATTAGAATTAGCTATATGGTCTGCTATTGCTGGTAATACTATTGGAGATATTGGTCATTCTGTTGAAACTTTTGTTAATAGAAAATATGGAATAGTAAGAGAACTTGCAGGACATGGGGTTGGGGTTCATATTCACGAAGACCCTTATGTTCCCAACTATGGTAAAGCTGGTAAAGGGGAAAGATTGATTCCAGGAATGATTATAGCAATAGAGCCAATGTTAAATATTGGGAAAGATGGTATTATTGTTGCTTCTGATGACTGGACAATAAAAACAGCTGATGGTTCCCGTTCTGCTCATTTTGAACACACAATACTTATTACAGAAAAAGAAGCCGAAATAATAACTATGATTTAATAAAAAATACACCATATCAAATGGTGTATTTTTTATTCACACTATGTTTCGTTTTATATCTTGTGATATAATAATCTCATGGAAAATTTTAATTTTAATAATACTCCCAAATTTAAAAGCCCAGAAGAAGAATTAATCTTTTTGCGTGCACAATTAGCAGAAAGAGAGAAATCTTTTATTGAGAAAAACAAAGAAGTTTCTAAAGAAGCATTAGCTCATGAAATAATCAAAGATTATAAACAATATGAACCAAAAGAAGTTTTAGATAAAAAAACTGTCATAAGTGAAAAAGAAACAGAAGCTCTTGTTTTAAGACTTAAGCCAGAAAGTCATGATTCTAAAATGGAAGAATTGCTCGGACTCTTGCTAGATAAGGGTATTATTAATACAATTTCTGTTGTTGCAAAAATGAATAATCCTCATGTTTATGATGATTTTCATAGATTTCTAGTTCAATATTTATATTCAACAAATAATGTTCCTGGACTGAAAGAAGGTACTCCACTTTTTCAATCTTTAAATATGACATTATTTGAAATAACATTACCATCACCTAAAGATGCATCAGCTCAAAAAAGTTTAAGAGAATTACTGAGTACTATGGAACAGTTTTATTCTGGGATGCAGTCTATTGGAGAAGGTAAAGATAATAAAGACAGAAGGCATTTTACTCTTGAAATTGCTATGGCGGCAGACTCAGACGTTGTTATTTTTTATGCAAGTGTTCCCAAAGACAAAGCTGAACTTTTTGAGAAACAACTTCTTGGTGTTCAAGCTGATGCTAGAATAATAGAAGCCCCAGATGATTATAATATCTTTTTTGAAAATGGTGAGACCTCTGGGTCTTTTGCTAAGTTTTCTTCCTATGAAGTATTTCCAATAAAAACTTATGATTCCATAGAGTACGATCCTATGAATTTGATAATAAATACTTTTAATAAAATGCAAAAAGATGGAGAAGGAGCTGCTATTCAGTTTGTAATATGTCCTCTTGATAAATATGTTATAGATAGATATAAAGATGTATTAAAAAAAGTTGAAAAAGGAGAGCCATTAAAATCAGTGCTTGATGACTTTGAACAAGTAAAAAAAGAGGTTCTCTCTTTTGCAAAAGGTTTTTTTTCGTCTAGTAATAAAGAGAAGAAGGAAGAAGAGAAAAAAGTTGATCAAAAAGAAATTTCAAACATTGAAGAAAAGATAGGAAGTCCAATAATGGCAACAAATATAAGAATTATTGTTTCAGCACCAACAAAAGAAAGATCTAAGCAGATTTTAGGAGATATAGAATCTTCTTTTAATCAATTTTCAGAAATAGGTAAAAATGGTTTTGAGTTTAAAAGAATTGAAGGTAGGGATTTATCTAATTTGGTCCATAGTTTTGTTTATCGTGAGCTCGATGAAAAAAATTATATGAATTTAAACTTAAAAGAGCTTTCTACAGTTTTTCATTTTCCTTATGGTATTACTTCTCCAAATCTTAAAGAAGCTAGAGCTACAGAAGCTCCTGTTATTAGTTCTAGTATGGATAAAAATGGTATTCTTCTTGGTTATAATAAATATAGAGGACAAAAAACAGAGGTTTATATGAGTAGTGAGGATAGGATGCGTCACATGTATGTTATTGGACAGACCGGTACTGGTAAGACTACAATTTTGAAAAATATGATTGCGCAAGATATTCGTAGTGGTAAAGGATGTTGTTTTATAGATCCTCATGGTAGTGATATTCAGCATATTTTAAGTTATGTTCCAAAAGAGAGAATAAATGATGTTATTTATTTTGATCCTGGTTATACAGCTCGCCCTATGGGGCTAAACATGCTTGAATATGACAGAGAGCGACCAGAACAAAAAACTCTTGTTGTAAATGAATTAATGAATATTTTCTATAAGCTTTTTGACAGAGCGACAATGGGAGCTATGTTTGAACAATATTTCAAAAATAGCGCATTTCTTGCTATGGAAGACCCTGAAAATCATCCAACACTTTTGGATATTACAAGAATTTTAGCAGATAAAAATTATAGAGATTCCCTTTTAGCAAAATGTAAAAGTCCAATTATAAGAGAGTTTTGGAGATCAGCAGAGCAAACATCTGGAGAACAGGGTTTGGAAAACTTTGTTCCTTATATTTCCTCAAAATTTGATAATTTTATTTCTAATGATTTCATGAGACCAGTGGTGCTTCAAGAAAAATCAGCTTTTAATATTAGAGAAATTATGGACCAAGGAAAGATTTTTATTGTAAATCTTTCCAAGGGTAAATTAGGTGACCTAAACTCAAATCTTATTGGTTTGGTTTTGGTTAATAAAATCCAAATGGCAGCTATGTCCCGTGTTGATATGGCAGGTCAAAAAATGAATGATTTCTATTTATATCTTGATGAGTTCCAAAATATTACAACAGACTCTATTGCATCTATTTTGTCAGAGGCCCGTAAATACAGACTCTCTTTAACCGTTGCTCATCAGTATATTTCTCAACTGGAAGACAATATTAAAAATGCTGTTTTTGGAAACGTTGGTTCTATGGCCATTTATCGTATTAGTACCGAAGATGCTGCTTTTGTAGAACAACAATTTAAGCCCGTTTTCGATGCAGATGATATTGTAAAATTAGATAACTTTAATTGCTATATGAAAATGCTCATAAGTGGTCAACCAACAAAACCATTTAATATGGAATCACACTACAGTATGACACCACTTGGAGATATGGAAACGGTTGAAAAAATTAAACAATTATCTTATTTAAAATATGGTCGTCCTAGAGAAGAGGTTGAAGAAGAAATAATGGACAGATTTAATAAAAGTAATTAGTTTTATTGCTCTATTGTTTTTGTCAGTATATAATATCTAATATTAATAACTTTAATATTAGATATTATATATTATGACAAAAACAGAAAGGACATTAATTATGTTTAAACCCGACTCCGTTCAAAGAGGCATTGTTGGTGAAATTTTAGCTAGATTTGAGAAGGCTGGATTAAAGATTATTGGAGCAAAAATGCTTCAACCTAGTTATGACCACTATTATCATCATTATGAAAGTATAGGTAAAATGATATCTAGAAGAGGACAAAAAACTTTTGAAATTACATTAAGCATGATGAGTGAGGGTCCTGTTATAGCTTTTGTTTTAGAGGGGATAGAAGCTGTTGAATTAGTTAGAAAAATGGTTGGTTCAACAGAGCCAAAAACAGCACTTCCGGGAACAATAAGAGGTGATTATGCTCACATGAGTTTCTCTTATGCAGATGAAAATCAAATTGGAGTTCCTAATGTAATACATGCTTCAGGTAATACAGAAGAAGCAGAACAAGAAATAGACTATTGGTTTTCAGAAACAGAATTATTTTCTTATTCAACTGTCCATGAAAAATTTACTCAGAAAAAATGTTCAGAATAGTTTCTAAATGTTTTATTTGAAACAATGTCAAAGCTGTGCTTTATTTATAAATACTCTTGCGGTTAGTGTTTTTATAAGTATACTGTAAGTAGGGTTATTTGATTTTGTTACCTAGAACAATTTTTTAGGGGATAAATAGTTTTGAAATAGTAATGTAAACATTTTTATAGTTAACAGATCTTTTTCATCCGTTGTCCCACGTGGCTTTAGAGCTACGGTAACATTCGTCAAATAGTCCTAATAAAAAATTCCTCAAAAGATTTATCTTGTGGGGGATTTTTTATTTTGTATGATATAATATTTTTATAATGAATATGAATGAAAATAAATTAAAATTAACCTTTTGTTCTGGAGCAGGTACTGTAACTGGCTCAAATTTTTTATTAGAGGGTAATGATAAGAAATTTTTAATAGATTGTGGACTTATTCAAGGAGAAAAATTTATCGATGACTTAAACTGGCAAGATTTTCCTTATGACCCTTCAACAATAGATATTCTTTTTATCACACACTCCCACATTGATCATATAGGCAGAATTCCTAAACTAATAAATGATGGTTTTAAAGGAAAGATTATTTCAACTATCCCTACAAAAGAAATTACAGAGATAATGTTAGAAGATACTGCGCATCTTTTATCTAAAGACAAAGAGAGAGGATTAGATAAAATATATACAAAAGAAAATATCTCAAAAGCAATGAGTCTTTGGGAAACTATTGACTACGGACAGAAATTAAATGTTGATCATGGTTTTCAATTTTCTTTTAAAGACGCAGGCCATATTTTAGGTTCAGGTATGTTAGAAATTATTTATAATGGTAAAAAGATTGTTTTTACTGGAGACCTAGGAAACTCACCATCGCCAATATTAAAAGACACAGAAAAATTAGAAGATGTTGATTATTTGATTATGGAATCTGTTTATGGAGATAGAAATCACGAAGGAAAAGATGAAAGACTAGGAAGATTCAGAGATGTTATTATAGGAAACTATAGAAGAAAGGGTGTTTTGATGATTCCTGTTTTTTCACTAGAAAGATCTCAAGAGCTTCTCTATGAAATAAATAATCTTGTTGAAAGAGAATCTATCCCCAGGATGCCTATCTTTTTAGATTCACCTCTCGCAATAAGACTCACTTCTGTTTATCATAAATATAGAAAATATTTTAATCCTACTGCTACTGGTATTATAAGTGGAGGAGATGATGTTTTTAGTTTTACTGGACTTGATTTTACTGAAGAAACAGAAGAATCAAAAGCCATATTAAGAACTCCAAATCCAAAAATTATTATGGCAGGTAGTGGTATGAGCAATGGAGGTAGAATAATTCATCATGAAAAAAATTATCTAGGAGATAAAAACAATACAATTTTATTGATTGGTTATCAATCTATGGGGACATTAGGTAGGGCAATTCAAGATGGATCTAAAAAAATTAGAATTCTTGGAGAAGATGTTATTGTCAGGGCAAAGATAGAGAAAATTAGTGGTTATTCAGGACATAAAGACTCAGATAATCTTGTAGAATTTGTTAGTTATACAGCAAAATCACTCAAAAAAGTTTTTCTTGCTATGGGTGAACCAAAATCTTCGATGTTTTTAGCCCAAAGACTAAAAGATAATTTAAATGTAAATTGTTATACTCCAGAAGCAGGAGATGTTGTTTATTTAGATTGCTAATTTTTACATATTCTCCACCAGTCCGACTGGTGGAGAATTATAAAATACCCAAAATTTCCTGTGGAAATTTTGGGTATTTTAAATTATCTTTGTTATATAGATTACTATATAACAATT
>CAYUOT010000005.1:0-9834 GCA_964446475.1 uncultured Candidatus Saccharibacteria bacterium
AACACCGCAAATGGATCTTATTCTCTCTATTCCAATACCACAGGATATCAAAACATCGCAAATGGATTTTCTTCTCTCTACTCCAACACCACAGGAAATTCCAACACCGCAAATGGATTTAATTCTCTCTACTCCAACACCACAGGATATTTCAACACCGCAAATGGATTTAATTCTCTCTACTCCAACACCACAGGATATTCCAACACCGCAAATGGATATGGTTCTTTAAATTCTAGTAAAACAGGAAATGAAGGTGTTGCTGTTGGCTATCAATCTCAAATGTATGCAAATGACACAACTACTCCTTGGACTAACACAAATACTTCCGTTGGGTATCAATCATTAAGAGGAAGTACGACTGCGGCGAATAATACAGGGGTAAGCAATTCCGCTTTTGGGTATCAATCAATGATGAATAATACATCTGGATTCCATAATACAGCTAATGGATATAATTCTTTATATTCTAATACTTCTGGGGCTTATAACGTTGCGATTGGTCATGACTCTCTATATTCAAATATTTCTGGTTATTCAAATGTTGCCTTAGGAATGTCAGCTTTGAATAATAATACTACAGGTGGTAGCAATGTAGCGATAGGTCCTAGTGCGCTACATTCTAACATTACAGGAGATTCGAATGTTGCTGTTGGTAATTGGGCTGGTACTGAATCTTCATTGGGTCCAAATACAACATCTAGTAATTCTGTTTATGTTGGTAATGGAACTAGAGCTTTATTTAGTGGAGGTTTCAACGAAATCGTCATTGGTTCCAACACTACAGGCAACGGAAGCAACACCACCACTATCGGTACCGGAAATGTACTATATGTAGGAGGCTCAAGTATCACAGGTAAGGTAGCTCGTTTCACTAACTCTGCAGGGTACTGTGACGTTGATCCATTAAATGCATCTCTCGTCTGTTCTTCCGATATCACACTCAAGAAAAACATAACTACATTAAAAGATATAGAATACATACTAAACGAACAAATAGACATCTCATCATCAAATCTAGAAAAACTTTTAACCCTAACACCAGTTAAATACAATTGGAACAGTGAGGCAGATGATATTTCTAAGCACACAGGATTTATCGCTCAAGAAGTAGAACAACTATTCCCAGAATTAGTTTCAACAGATGAAAACACAGAATTAAAATCTATATCTTATTCAGGTTTTACTCCATATATTGTCGAGGCGATAAAAGAACTCAATCTAAAAGTAGAAGCAATATCTCTAGATGATAATGATTCAAACATATTCTCTTCTGTTATTAAAAAAGTTGAAAATGGTATTGCCTATTTGACTGGATTAGTGGTTGATACGATAGTTGTTGGTAGTCAAGAGAAGAGAACAGGTATTACTCTCTATGATGAAGAGACAGGAGATCCGTATTGTATTACTATTGTAAATGGCGAAATGATAAATAGGGAGGGTGAGTGTGGAGTGGTAGAAATGCCAGACATTTGTCCAAACATAGATGAATATCAGCAAGAAATTCCAGACGGTTATGAATTGGATGAGAATAATGAATGTATAGAAAAACAGGATTTAGAAATTCCTGTTGATCCAAGCCCATTATCTACGGCTACCCCTAGTCAAGAATAATTTGAAAAACACAATTTTTAAAATTCTCCACCAGTCGGACTGGTGGAGGGTTTTAAGGTGATTTAATGTTCAAGATTAAATATATAGGGAAACGCTTGACAAAAGGCTTAATTTGTATATACTTGACACAGATTGAATAGATTGAGTTATGGCAAATCAATCACTATTAATAGTCTTATAAATGGCGCTTTTTGTGTTTAATACAATATCATTGCCTGCTATAAATAAATAATATTAGAACTAAGGTTTGGTCGCCTTGGTCTTTTCTGTTTTTATTTTAATATGAAAAAACAATCAGTAAGAGAAAAGAAATATTTTGCGCGCTATAAAAAGCCGCTAGTTCCGTTTCCTAATTTAATAGAAAACCAGCTATCATCTTTTAGTTGGTTAGTCGAAGAAGGCATCAAAGAAGTTTTTAAAGAATTTTCACCAATAAATGATTATTCTGATAAAAAATTTCAATTAGATTTTACTTCTTTTTCTTTGGGTGAACCAAAATTTACAGAAGAATATACTAAAGTAAATAAATTAACTTACGAAGGTCCACTAAAAGCAAGAGTTAAACTTTTGAATAAAGGACTAGGTACAACAAAAGAACAAGAAATTTTTATGGCAGATGTTCCTCTTATGACTAAGCACGGTACTTTTATTATAAACGGAGTAGAACGTGTTATTGTCGGTCAGCTTACTAGATCATTTGGAGTATTTTTTACAGAACAAGAATTAAAGAGTAAAAGATTTTTTGGTGCAAAAATAATTCCAGCTCGTGGTGTATGGATTGAGATAGAATCTGAATCAGATGGAGCTGTTTATGTTCGTATAGATAAAAAGCGCAAGTTCCCGATAACTTCACTTCTTCGTGTTTTAGGTATGGATGCAGATGAAAAAATATTAAAAGCATTTGAAGAAAATGAAGAAGCTCTAAAAGCAATAAAAACAAGTTTAGAAAAAGACCAAGCTAAAAATGTTTTAGAATCTTATATAGAAATATATAAGCGTCTTCGTGATGGAGATTTAGCAACATCAGAAAATGCTCGTGAATTTATAAATGCCATACTTTCTGCTGAGAGATATGATATTTCTCCTGTTGGAAGATTTAGATTCAACAAAAGATTTGATAAAGATATGAGTGAAAAAGAAATGGCTCGTCGTACAATTTCATCAGATGATGTTATTTCTATAATTTCTCATATTGTTACATTAAATAATGACATTCATGCTAAAGGCGATGATATTGACCACTTAGGGCAAAGAAGAGTTCGTTATGTGGGTGAAATGTTTCAACAAAAATTTCGAACAGGAATGGCTCAAATAAAGAGAAATATTCAAGACAGAATGTCCACTATTGATGTTGGTACTACAATGCCAATTCAAATAATAAACCAAAGACCACTTCAAGCTCGTATTAAAGAATTCTTTACAGCCAACCAACTTTCACAGTTTATGAACCAAGAAAATGTGATGGCTGAAGTTGAACACCTAAGAACACTTTCAGCGTTAGGACCTGGAGGTCTTACTCGTGAAAGAGCAGGTCTTGATGTTCGTGATGTCCACGCTTCTCACTATGGAAGAGTCTGCCCAATACATACACCTGAAGGTCCAAACATTGGTCTTATTTTACACCTTTCTACCTATGCTAAAATAAATGAATTTGGAATAATTGAGACACCTTATATTAAAGTGAAGAATGGGAAAATAACAGGAGAAGTCTCGTACTTAAATGCATTAGAAGAAGAAAAATATAGTATTGCTCATGCAGGGACCCCATACGATTCTGATGGTAATATTTTAGAAGAAAAAGTTGAAGCTAGAATAAAAACAAAACCAGGTTTAGTTTCAAAGAAAGAAGTTGATTTTATTGATGTGGCTACAAACCAAGCTTTTTCGATCGCTACATCTATGATTCCTTTCTTAGAGCATGATGATGCTCACAGAACACTCATGGGAAGTAACATGCAGAAGCAAGCTTTACCTTGTGTATTGCCAGAGGCCCCACTTGTTGCAACAGGAATAGAAGAATTGGCATCTCGTGATTCAGGAAGACTTATTGTTTCAGAAGTATCAGGGATTGTAACTTATGTTGACGCAAAGAAAATAACAATTAAGGATGAAAAAGGTAAAGACCATTCATATAATCTTTGCACTTTCTCTAGAACAAACAACTTTTCTGTCTTACATCAAAGACCTAGTATTTCACTTGGGGATCATGTGAAAAAAGGACAAGTATTGGCAGATGCAAGTACAACAGATAGAGGTCAAATAGCTCTTGGTCAAAATGCATTAGTTGCATTTATGTCTTGGGGTGGTGCTAACTACGAGGACGCGATTATTCTTTCTGAAAGACTTGTAAAGAATAGTAAGTTTACAAGTATTTATATAACAGAATTTGTTTGTAATGTTCGTGACACTAAGCTTGGTCCAGAAGTTACAACTCGTGATATTCCTAATGTTGGAGAGAATAAATTAAAAGAT
This sequence comes from uncultured Candidatus Saccharibacteria bacterium, assembly GCA_964446475.1. Lineage (GTDB taxonomy): Bacteria > Patescibacteriota > Minisyncoccia > Phycocordibacterales > UBA9973 > UBA8515. The sequence continues at coordinate 4,087 of CAYUOT010000005.1, forward strand.
TTGGATGAAGATGGAATAATTATTGTTGGGGCAGAAGTTGCAGAAAATGATATTTTGGTTGGTAAAATTACACCAAAGGGCGAAACTGAACTTACCCCAGAAGAGAGACTTCTCCGTTCTATTTTTACTGAAAAAGCCCGTGATGTTAAAGATACCTCACTTCGTCTTGAACATGGGAAAAAGGGGCGTGTCACAGGAGTCAAAATATTTTCTCGTGATCAGGGACACAATCTTGAATCAGGAATAATAAAAAGAATTGTTGTTGAAGTTGCTCAAATAAGAAATATATCAGTTGGAGACAAACTTGCTGGACGTCACGGTAACAAAGGAGTTATTTCTGTTATCTTACCAGAAGAGGAAATGCCTTATATGGCAGATGGTACACCTATAGATATTATTCTTACCCCTCTTGGTGTTCCTTCTCGTATGAACTTAGGACAGATATTGGAAATGCATTTAGGTTATGCTGCTCACACTCTAGGGTACCAAGCTATTGTTCCTCCTTTCTCTAGTGCTTCTGTTACAGAAATAAAAGAAGAATTAGTAAAATCTGGATTACCCGAATCTGGAAAGGTAACACTTTATGACGGAAGAACAGGTGATTCCTTTGATCAAGATATTGCTATTGGATATATGTATATGCTTAAACTTCATCACATGGTTGAAGACAAGTTGCATATGAGATCAATTGGACCATATTCTCTTATTACTCAACAGCCATTAGGAGGTAAGGCTCAAGGTGGAGGACAGAGATTTGGAGAAATGGAGGTCTGGGCATTAGAAGGTCACGGTGCTGCTTATACTCTCCGCGAAATGTTAACTATTAAGTCTGATGATATTGTTGGTCGTTCACAGGCATTTGATTCAATTATTAAAGGACAAAAAATTGGCGAACCTAATATTCCAGCATCATTTAATGTGTTGCTAAGTTATCTAAGAGGATTGTCTCTTGATGTCGATTTAAAAAGAATAAAAAATAATTAATAAATATAAAATCAAATTATATGAAAACAATCGATACAACAAATTTTGATGCAATATCTCTAAAACTGGCTTCACCAGATAGAATTTTAGAGTGGTCATATGGGGAAGTAACAAAACCAGAGACAATTAACTATCGTACAGGAAGATCAGAAAGAAATGGTCTATTTGATGAAAGAATTTTTGGTCCAGAAAAAGACTATGAATGTTATTGTGGTAAATATAGAAGAATAAGATATAAAGATATTATTTGTGAAAAATGTGGAGTCGAGGTTACCCGCTCTATTGTTAGACGTGAGAGAATGGGACACATAGAACTTGCTACTCCAGTCTCTCATATATGGTTTTTAAGAGGGGTTCCTTCTCGCATGTCCGTTTTATTAAATATTCCAGTTTCTGATCTTGAAAAGGTTATTTATTTTGCTGGGTATATTATTGTAAAAGTGGATATAGAAGAAAAAGATGAAATAATAAAAAACCTAGAGAGTGAGTTCAAGGCAAAAATAAAAAGTTCAAACGACGAAGAAGATAAAGAAAAATTAAAAGAACTTCTTTTGAATGCAAAAAGAGAAATTGCTGAAATTGTTCCTGGTAAGGTTTTAAATGAAATTTCATATCACCATTTTGGATTAAAATATGGGTCATGTTTTGAGGCAAGTATTGGAGCTGAAGCCATTTATTCCATATTTAAAAATCTTGATTTGGGAAAACTAAAGAAAGAGACAGAGGCTTCTATTGAAAAAGCATCTACTATTGATCGTGAAAAATTAGAAAAGAAATTATCTTTAATTAGGTCTATGGTTGCTTCTGATATTAGACCAGAATGGATGTTCTTAACTGTAATACCAGTTATTCCTCCTGCTCTTCGTCCTATGGTTGCGCTTGATGGAGGGCGTCATGCAACTTCTGATTTAAATGATTTATATAGAAGAGTTATAAATAGAAATAATCGTTTAAAGAAATTAAAAGAAATTAATGCTCCTGATGTTATTTTAAGAAACGAAAAAAGAATTCTCCAAGAAGCTGTTGATGCTCTTATAGATAACTCAATAGCAAAACAAAATGATACACAAGCTATTTCATCTTCTCAAAAAAGAGCTTTGAAGTCTTTGTCAGATAATCTTAAGTCAAAACAAGGATTATTCCGTCAAAATCTTCTAGGTAAACGTGTGGACTATTCTGGTCGTTCTGTTATTGTTGTTGGACCAAACCTAAAACTTAATCAATGTGGTCTTCCAAAACAAATGGCTTTGGAATTATTCCGTCCTTTTGTTATTTCAAAAATAATTGAAACAGAGCTTGCTTTTAATATTCGTGGAGCAAACCGTCTTATTGAAGAGAGTATTCCCGAAGTTTGGGCAATTTTAGAAGAAGTCATTAAAGGTAAATATGTTTTATTGAATCGTGCTCCTACACTTCACAGACTTGGTATTCAAGCATTCAATCCAATATTAATCGAAGGTAATGCTATCCAAATACATCCTCTTGTTTGTACAGGATTTAACGCTGACTTCGACGGTGACCAGATGGCAGTTTATGTTCCACTTGGAGAAAAAGCTCAAGAAGAATCAAGAAATTATATGGCTTCTAACAAAAACTTATTAAAACCTCAGGATGGTTCTCCTATTATTTTACCAAAACTTGATATTGTTCTTGGTTGTTATTGGATGACAAAATCAGTTGATGGAGAAAAAGGGGAAGGAATGGCTTTTGGAAGTCCAAATCAAGCTATAACAGCTTTTGATTTAGGTATTATTACTTTCCGTGCAAAAATTAAGGTTTTGGGTACAGATAAAATTCGTTATTCAAAATTTGAAGGAAAACCTTTTGAAACAACAGTAGGTAAATTATTCTTTAATAGTATCTTTCCAGATGATTTTCCTTATATGAACGAAGAGATAACAGTTAAGAGAATGTCTCAAATAGTTGATGATCTTATAATGCACTATGGTATAGATGAAACCCCAAGAGTTTTAGATAAAATAAAAGATTTTGGTTATAAATATGCTACATATTCAGGTGTTACTTGGGGAATTGATAATGTTTCTATTCCAAAAGAAAAGAAAGAAATTGTAAAAAGTGCAAAAAAAGAAGAAGAAATAGTCAGAGGTCAATTTGAAGATGGTCTTTTGTCTGAAGAAGAACAACAGCAAAAAGTTATTGAAATATGGGAGCGTGCAAATAACGAAATTAAAAAAGTTATTCCGGGAACTCTAGAAAAGACTGGTTCAACTTATGATTTAATAACTTCTGGTGCTAGAGGTAACTTAAATCACTTATCACAGATGTGTGGAATGAAAGGTATTATTGTTAATACATCAGGTGAGGCACTTGATTTTCCAGTCATACCTTCATATTTAGAAGGACTTTCTCCTCTTGAATATTTTATCACTACTCATGGTTCTCGTAAGGGTGCAGCCGACACTGCTTTGAATACAGCAAAGGCTGGTTATCTTACTCGTCGTTTGGTTGACGTTGCCCAAGATGTGATGGTTACAGAAGAGGATTGTGGAACTAAAAATGGTAAGAATATAATTGATAATGATGGAGATTTTGCTAAACAAATAAATGGTAGAATTCTTTTGTCTGACATAAAAGATAAAGATGGAAATATTTTATTTAAAAAAGGAGCCTTAATTAAAAAGGAAGATGCAAAATTCTTGGAGAGTGCTGGTATAAAAGAAGCCCAAATAAGAACACCTCTTACTTGTGATACTATTCATGGGTTATGTCAAAAATGTTATGGATTAGATTTAGGTAGAAATTGTTTAATTGAAGTAGGACAAGCTGTTGGTATTATTGCAGCTCAAGCTATTGGTGAACCTGGAACACAGTTAACACTTCGTACTTTCCACGCTGGAGGTGTTGCAACAGTTGATATTACTACAGGTCTTCCTCGTGTTGAAGAAATATTTGAAAGAAGATCTCCCAAAAATCCAGCAATTGTTGCTCAAACAGATGGAGAGGTTATAAGTATAGAAGAGAGTGGAAAAGAAAAAATAATAAAAGTTTTATCAGATACAAAAGTTGGAGGTAAAACAAATGAAATAGAATATGTTGCACCTTTTAGAAGACAACCTGTTGTAAAAGTTGGTTCAAAAATTAAAAAAGGTGAACTTCTCACTGATGGTTCAGCAGATATAAATGATATAGTTAAATATGGAGGAAAAGAAATGGCTGAGAACTATATTGTTAGTGAAATAAATAAAGTTTATGATCTTCAAGGTGCTCCTATTTCTAGAAAACACCTTGAGATTGTTATTCGTCAAATGTTCTCTAGAAAGAAAATAAAGAAAGCTGGGGATACGACATTTTCACCAGGTGAAATCGTTGAAAATATTGAACTTATTGAAGAAAATGAAAGAGTACAATTACAAGAAGGAGAAGAAGCAGAAGCTTCAACTATTGTTCTTGGAATTACAGAAGTTTCTCTTACAACTAAGAGTTGGTTATCTGCGGCATCTTTCCAGAATACAAACAGAGTTCTTATAAACAATGCCATTCGTGGAGGAGTAGATAATCTAAGAGGATTAAAAGAGAATGTTATAATCGGTGGTTTGATTCCAGCAGGAACAGGTTTTGGAGTCTCAAATAATTTTGAAGAAGTAGAAGAAGATTACGAAGAAAATACAGATTTGTAATCAATAAGGATAAGCCCTAAGTAATACTTAGGGCTTGGTCCTTTTATAAAAATGTCATCATCTGTTGAAAAAATAAAAGAAAGACTTTCTATTGTTGATGTTATATCTTCTTATATAACAGTTGAACAGTCTGGGAAAAATTATAAAGCTAGGTGTCCTTTTCATAATGAAAAGACTCCGTCTTTTTTTATTTCTCCAGACAGAAATTCTTATTATTGTTTTGGTTGTGGAGCAAAGGGTGACATATTTTCTTTTGTTGAAAATTTTGAAGGATTAGATTTTTTGGGTTCTTTGAAGCTTTTAGCTGATAGAGCTGGCGTTGTCTTAGATAATACAATAAAAGAAGAAAAAGATTCTAAAGAAGAATATTTCAAAATAATCGAAGAAGCAACTCGTTTTTTTGAGTATAATTATGAGAATAATACAGAAGTTAGAGCGTATCTTTTAAATAGAGGGTTAAGAGATGAAACTATTAAAAATTTTAGAATAGGATATTCTCTTAATGAATGGAGTTCATTATATAATCATTTAATAAAAAAGGGATATAAAGAAAAAGATATTGAAAATATTGGTTTAATTAAAAAGGGTAAAACAGATAAATTTTATGATAGATTTCGCTCTAGAATCATGTTTCCAATTTCTGATTCTAGTGGTAGGGTTATTGCTTTTTCAGGAAGAATTTTTTATTTAAGTAATAATCAAAAGAGAGAAGATATTGAAGAGGCAAAATATATAAATTCTCCTGACACTCCACTTTTTAATAAATCAAATGTTTTATTTGGGGTAGATAAAGCAAAAACAGAAATAAAAAAAAGAGGTTATAGTATATTGGTTGAAGGACAAATGGATTTAATTATGTCACACCAATTTGGTTTTACAAACACAATAGCTGTTTCTGGAACAGCTTTAACAGATAGTTTAGTTGGTGATGAAAATAAAATAAATAATCTTGGTTTAATCAAAAGATTATCTCCTAATATTATTCTTGCTTTTGATGGGGATAGCGCAGGACAGAGAGCTGTAGGTAGAAGCTCTCTAATAGCACTTTCTTTGGATATGCAGGTTAAAGTAGCAGAATTAAAAGGGGAAGAAGATCCAGCGGATATCATTTTGAGAGAGCCAGAGG
>CAYUOT010000005.1:9934-32493 GCA_964446475.1 uncultured Candidatus Saccharibacteria bacterium
GCAGAATTAAAAGGGGAAGAAGATCCAGCGGATATCATTTTGAGAGAGCCAGAGGCTTGGGCAAATATAATAAAAAATTCATTAAATGTAATTGAATTTTATTTAAAAAAAATTTGTGAAATAAGTTTGGATACGCGTATTAGGGGAAAGAAGATAAGAGAAATTATTTTTCCATTATTGCAATCAGTAAAAAGTTCTATTGAAAGAGATTCTTATATTGATATGATTAGTAAAAAAATCGGAATATCAAATGATTCAATATCGGAAGATTTTAATAATTTTATAAGAGGTTTTAAAACAAAGCAAGAAAATAAGGTTATTATTGAAGATATAAAATCAATAAAAAAGAAGGAAGTTTTAGAAAGAGGAATTATGGGTTTATTTTTTTGGAGAGAGAATCAAGACCTTGATTTTATTGAGATAGAAAATCATTTGAAGAATATAAATATTGATTATTTTAATAAAATTAAAGAAAATTATACTCCATATAAAGAAGAATTAATTTTTGAAATAGAAAGAGATTATGGAGGTGGTGGAGATGAAATTATCGGTCGAAATATAAAAGAAATGATGTTGAATCTAGAAGAAGAATATCTAAAAGAAAAAATACAGCTTCTAGGAGAAATAGATGAAGAAAAATTATTTGAATTTAATGAAATTCGAAAAAGAATAGAAGAAATTAAAAATAATCGTTTACTATAAAAATATGAAAAAACTCAAACAAAAAGTAAAAAGCAAAACAGTTATCAAAAAAGTTATACCAAAAACAAAAACCAAAATAAAAAAGGTTGTTAAAAGTTCTACTGTAAAAAGTAAAAAAGTTTCTAAAAAAAAGATAGAGAAAAAGGTTATAAAAAGGGTAGTAAAAAAACATTTGAAAAATGTTGAAATTAAAAAATCAGTTAATAAAAATAAAAAAATTACTCTGTCTAAAAAAACAGAGATTAAAAATATAAAACTGAAAACTCCTTCTAGTTCTATTTTAAAAAAGAGAGAGGATTTAGAAAATAAAGCAAATGAGATAATAGAAAAAGGTAAAAAGAAAGGTTTTATAACTTATGATGAAATAATTAGAACATTCCCTGATATTGAAAATAATATACTTTTTTTGGATGAGTTGTATGAAAAGTTTTCAGTTGCTGGTGTTGATGTTTTAGAGGGTGGAAATTTGCTTGATTTAGATGGGGACACGGATAAAGTTTTACTTAAATATAGTAAAGATGCTACTTCTTATGATTCTATTCAGATGTATTTAAAAGAAATAGGGCAGTATTCACTTATTTCAGCTATTAATGAAAGAGAATTAGCTAGAAGAATTGAAAAAGGAGATATTGAGGCCAAAAATCTTTTGGCGAGAGCAAACCTTCGTCTTGTTGTTTCTATCGCAAAAAAATATGTAGGAAGAAGTTCTGATTTAACATTGCTTGATTTAATACAAGAAGGGAATTTAGGTCTTTTTAAAGCTGTTGAAAAGTTTGACTGGACAAAAGGTTATAAATTTTCTACTTATGCTACTTGGTGGATTCGTCAATCAATAACTCGTGCACTTGCTGACCAGTCTAGAACTATTCGTATTCCTGTCCATATGGTTGAGACTATCTCAAAATACAAACAAGTTGTTCGTCGTTTATCTCAGGACTTAGGAAGAGATCCTTTGGTTGAAGAAATAGCTACAGAAATGGGAATAGAGGTTGAAAAAATTCATACAATAGAGCAAATAAATCAAGAGACTGTTTCCTTAGAGCAACCAATAGGAGATGATGATGAGAAGTCTACAAGAGGGGAATTTATCGCAGATGATAAAATATTAAGACCAGACCAAGAAGCATCAAGAAGAATTTTAAGTGATCAAATAAAAGAAGTTCTAGAAACATTAAATCCAAAAGAAAAGAAAATATTAGAACTTCGTTATGGGTTAAATGATGGGGTTCAACATACCCTAGAAGAGGTAGGGTTAGAGTTTGGTGTTACTCGTGAGCGTATTCGTCAGATTGAAGCGAAGGTTCATGAAAAACTTCGTAATAATGAAAAGATAGCAAGATTAAAGAATTATTTTGATTAAATAATAATAATAATTAAAACCCCGCAAAAATTGCGGGGTTTTAATTATTTTAAATTATTATAGTTGATCTGTAACTGGGTCTTGAGATGTTTTTATCATCCCATATAATAATTTTGTATATTCCCAAAATGATTCATTTCCTTTTATTTGAGAGACACATTCTGATGCAACTGCTTTTTCAAATGCATTTTGGTGTATTTCTATTAATGGATAGTGTCTGAATACCCAAGCTACTTGACCATTATATTCTTCTACTATTTTATTAAGAGTTGAGTGATGTGTTTTACAATAAGGGCATTCAAAGTCTGAGTATTCTATAATAACAATATCTGCATTGGGGTTACCCATTATATGATCTTTTTCATTTATAGCTGGCACATTGCCTGTATAATTACTTTCCATTGTTCCAGCTAAAATAGAATCTATTTCGGCCTTAAATGATTCATAAGGTTTAGCTCCTCTTACTTCTGTTTTAATACCATTTTTACCTATTATTATGTTGTATGGTGTTCCAGCATCTCCTTCTGTTGTTCCTTCTGTCGAGCTAAAAACACTAGAATATATTTCTTTACTAAAAGATTCTCTATCAAAACTTTCCATACATGAATCAAATTGACTCTTTTTAACGCCAACTTGTTCTGACAAGGTCTTAGGTTCTTGTGATTTATTGCTTGTTCCCATCACTAGCATCCCTAAAAATATTAAAAACCCTGCTACTATTATAGCCATAGGTGTATTTATTTTTTGTTTTATTTCATTTTCCATTATATTTTTTATATCTTAATAATGTAGATATTTAATTATTTAATAATATTTAGAACTAATCTTGAATTTTATCCAAGATTTATCTTTAGATTATAACACTTTTTTCATTTGAAAAAAGTATATATTTGTGATATAATTTATTAATAATTATGGATTCAACATATACTGTTATATTTTATATTTTTTCTTTTATCTCGATGTATGTTCAGATTTTTTATTTATCAACATATCTTGATAAAAAAAGAAAAATTGTTCGAAACCCCGAACGCATAAATCTTAAACGCTATCCAACCGTAGCTGTGGTGGTACCTTGTTATAATGAAGAAAAAACGATAGCCAAAACAATTAAGTCTTTACTTTCTTTAGATTACCCAAAAGATAAATTAGAAATTATAGCAGTAGATGACGGGAGTAAAGATAATAGTTGGGGGGCTATGCAAGAATTTAGTACTAATTCTAGTGTTATTTTATTAAAAAAAGAAAATGGAGGTAAGCATACAGCTCTCAATCTTGCTCTAACTAAAACAAGTGCAGAATTTTTTGGATGTCTTGATTCTGATTCTCTTGTTCATCCCCAAGCCCTAAAAAGAATAATAAGTTATTTTGAAAAAGACAATAAAACAATGGCAGTTTGTCCATCTATTATTGTATATAATCCAAATAATTTTATTCAACATGCTCAAAGTATGGAATATATGATGTCTGTTTATATTAAAAAGACAATGGGTTTAATTGGTGGAATTCATGTAACTCCTGGCCCGTTTTCTATTTTCCGTAAAAAAGTTTTTGATGACCTAGGTCCTTATCATAAAGCTCACAATACTGAAGATCAGGAAATTGCTCTTCGTATGCAAGAACATGGATATAAAATAGATCATTGTCCGGATGCTTATGTTTATACAGGTTCTCCAGATTCAGTCTCTAAACTTTATAGACAAAGATTACGATGGATATATGGTTTTATTAAAAATTTGATTGATTATAGACATTTATTATTTAAAAAGAAATATGGAACAGTTGCTCTTTTTACTTTGCCTTCTGGTTTAGTTGGTATTATTGGTGTTTTGTTTTTGTTTATTAATGTTTTTTGGAATATATCTAAATTTATTTATAATAAAATTATTGAAATAAATACTATTGGTTTTTCTAATATATTCCATTTTGATTATAATTTTCAATGGTTTTTCTTTAATACAAAAGCAGTATTGTTCTTCTCTTTAATTATGTATATACTTGTTATTGTATCTGTTTTAATAGGCAGAAAGATGGCAGAAGGAAATTCGAAGTTTTCTATTTCCATCATTTATTATTTTATAGTTTATAGTGTAATTGCTCCTTTTTGGATGCTTAATGCAATATACAATGCTATTAGGTCAAAAGAATCAAGTTGGACTTTTGAAAGAAGAGCAGTTAAAAATTAAAATATGGAAGACGAACAAATATCAAAAATTGAACACATGCACGAACCAAATGATTGGAAAAAATATATAATTGTTTTTTTTATAACACTTACAATTTTTATTTCTGGACTATGGATTTCTAATTATTTAAATAATAGAAAAATTAATCAATTAAAAAACATAGAAGGGAAAATTTCTCTCGATCTCATCTCTTCAGAAGTTCAGTTTTCCTTACTTCAAGAACAGTCCTGTAAAGATATTTCTCAATCAATCCTTTCCTCAGAATTAAATTCTTTAGCAGATAAAATCTCATACAGTGAAAATAATATTGGAGCAGACGATATAGATGTTGTTTCTTTGAAAAAAAGTTATTCTTTGTTAGAAATTAAAGATTATCTTTTAATGAAAAAATTAAAAGATCGTTGTGAAGAGAAATCTATATTTATTTTGTATTTTTATAAAAATGAAAATTGTAGTGAGTGTACAAAACAGGGTTATGTTTTAACTGCTTTAAGAGAAAAATATCCAGATTTAAGAGTTTATTCTTTTGATTATAATTTAGATTTGTCTGCTATAAAAACAATGATATCTATTTATAATGTTCCTGACGATCTTCCAGCTATTGTTATAAATGGCAAGGTTTATAGTGGATTTAAATCCCTAGAAGACATTGAGAAAACTTTTCCGGAACTAGAAACAATAAAACCAGATGAAAATGAAAATGACGAACCTTTAGATAAACCATCTACAAAATCAAATAAAAAATAATTAATAAAACCCTCTATTTACTTAGAGGGTTTTATGTACTTAAGTAGACTATTTGTTCTTTATATATTTTTTAATTCTCCACCTTCGTCCGTTTCCAGAATTATAATTTTTGTAATTATTGGTTAATCCGTGGCAGTTTGGACATAATAACTCGAGATTTTTTTCTTTATTATTTTCAAAATTTCCATCTATGTGGTTAATCTCAAAAAAAATGGGGCATTACCTGAGTTTGAGTGTTTTTTATTCCAGCCACATTTTATACAAGATTCTCCGTATTTAATTATTAAGTATTTTTTTAAATGCTTGGATATATTACTAGTAGATATACCTACATTGCCATTATTCTTATCATTTTTCCACTCATTTATATATTTCTTATATTGAAACTCTTGTTGACACTTATTAGAACAATAAACTTTTTGCCAACGACTCAATAATTTACCTTTACAATTTTTACAGTCTTGATTTATAATATTAAATTAAGTATACAATATTTAATATAATAATAGGTATACAAAAAATAAAAAACCTTTTAATTTTCATTAAAAGGTTTTTATTTTTTGTGTTTGGAGCCGCTTCTCAGACTTGAACTGAGGACCTTCGCTTTACAAAAGCGTTGCTCTACCAACTGAGCTAAAGCGGCTTATTGAAATATAAAAAGAATTATTCTATCTCTTCTTGTATTTTTTGTTTCATTCTTTTTATTTTGAATTTAGATTCAAGGACGGCTCTTTTGAAAAAAGAAATATTTTTTTCTTTATTTTTCTCTTTTCTTTTTTTAATAAAGTTCCTTATTTGAGGGATTTTGTTGTTTATTGCTTTTTTTACCTTAATAACGCCAATAAACCAATACTTAACCGTAACCAACACGAGCCATTGGGCTACGTGTTTGGTTAAGTATAGCATATTCTTTTCTATTTGTCTAAAGGGGATATGTGAAATCGTTACCTCTTTCTCTTCGGTGTTTGAAAATTTGTATCCATTTTTGATTTCCCAAACCCTAAAAGAAAGAAATATGAATATAGAAAATATTGATATTATAAAAATAATAATATAAATCATAATTATCCTATTGACTCACAAATATAACCTAGAAGTTCTGCATTTTTATTTGTTAATAGCTGGCCAATCTTTAAATCTGGGTTTTTTATGAAAGGTTGTTCGAGAAGAGTTTGCTCTTTGAAATATGTTGAAATTTTCCCTTCTAACATTTTTTTCTTTATTTCTTCGGGTTTATCTGTAGATTCTACCTCTTTTTCAAAAACTTCCAACACTTTGTTTCTATCTTCTTCTGTTATATCTTCAATTTTTGTATAAACAGGTTTCATTGCTGCTATGTGCATAGCAATATCTTTTGCCGTTTCCTTGTCTCCTCCTTTTAGGGAAACAATAACCGCACTTTTATTGTTGTGAACATATTCTCCCAAAATTGATCCTTCTATCTCTTTTATTTCTCCAAGCATTATTTTTTCACCAACTTTTTGTATGACTTCATTTATTAGATTAGCTGATTTTTCTTTAGCAAAGTTTGTTCCTTCTTCTATAGCCATATCAGCTAAGTTGTTTGCTAAAGTAATAAAGTCTTCATTTTTAGCAACGAAATCTGTTTCTGAGTTTAATTTTAAAATTAAGGCTTTTTCTCCTTTTTCTTTAACAATAACAAGCCCATCTGAAGCATCGCGTTCTGCTTTTTTAACCGCAATACCACTTGATTTATTTTTCAAGATTATTAAAGCTTTTTCTACATCTCCCTCGGCTTCTTCTAATGCGCTTTTACACTGCATCACAGAAACACCTGTTTGATCTCTTAAATCTTTTACTTGCTCAGCTGTTATTTTTATAGACATATTTTTTATTTATAAACAATAATAAAATTGTTCACTATTTAATCTAATAATTTTTATTTAGTTTCTTCTCCTTTTGAACCGTCTCTGTATGCTTGTTTTATTTTTTCAAGGAAAAATCCAATACTAGAAAGAGAAGCATCATTTGATACGATTGGGTATTTTATTTCTTTTAGATTACAGTCTGTGTTTAGAAGAGAAATTGTAGAAACCTTCATTTTATTAGCTTCTGTTACGGCAATGTGCTCTTTTTTAGGGTCAACAATAAAGATAGCATCAGGAGTTTTTGTCATTCCTACTAATCCTTGGAAATTTCTTGCCATGTCTTCAATTTCTTTTTCTAATAAAATTCTTTCTTTTTTTGTATATTTTTCGAGTAATCCTTTTTCTTTTTGGTCTCTTAGATCTAGAAGTTTTGAAACTCTCTTTTTTATTTCTTGAAAGTTTGTAAGTATTCCGCCAACCCATCTTTCATTGACGTATGGCATATTTAGGGATAGAGCAGTTTCTGTTATTGCGCTACGAGCTTCTGGTTTTGTCCCAACAAATAATATAGTTTTTCCTGAAGAAGCTAAGGCTTTAACTTCATCAAGTGATTTATCTAGAAGTTCTTTTGTTTTTTCTATATCAATAATGTCTACACCGTTTTTAGTACCAAATATATATGGTCTTGTTGATGGGTGACGACGACTTTTTTGGTATCCATATTGGGCGCCAGATTTAAACATTGCATCTATTGTTGCATCTTGTATGTTCATATTTATTCTATGATTAATTAATTATCTGCTTCGGGCAGATTTGTTATAAAATATTTCGTTTTTAAGCATTCCAGCTTGCTCGACTTGTAAAGTAGAACCAGTCTGAGAGTTATCTCAGACCACGAAATATTTACCAATACTATCACAAAATGTCAATTTTAGCCATGTTGACAAATATATAAATGTAGTATATAGTTGTATATGAATTTGTATAATATTAAATAAAATAGAGATATGCTGAAAAAAATCAGACACAGAAGTTCTAAAGAGCTTATTGCATTTTTAACTGGGAAAATTGAAAACGAAGGAGTTCCTCCTTTAATCTTTGATTCAGTAATGAAAATAATTTTCTTTGGGGATCATCCAAAAGCTTTACCTGAAAAAGATAGCGAAGGTGGAAAAATGAATAAATTTAGGGTTAGCGATAAACTGATTCCATGGTTTGAAGAGATAATTGTTTCTGGGAATTCTTCAGTAGAAGAAGAAATAAAAGAAATAATTGAAAAAATAAAAAACAATTTAAATTAAGCTTTATGTTAGTAGAACAATTATTTAAGATTTTTCAGTCCTTTTCGGAGGAATTAGTAGAGTTGATTGGTGATTTTTTTGAAAATCCAACTTCTCGGTTGCCAAAAGAGTTTGTTCTTGATGCAAAAATTCTTCGCAATGAGTTTAAGTCTTATTATGAAACTTTATCAGTTTCAGAAGATGTATCTTTGAATCCAAATTATTTAAAATGGATTGCCGATCAAATCGAGCACGAGACTCCGCAACTTACGGTTCTTAAAGAAATTTATGATTTTCGGAAGATGACAGTATCTTCTGTTTCATAAATTTATCATAATTTTATTTTTTTTGTTAACCCCGTCTTAAAAGCGGGGTTTTATTTTATTTGGATAGATGCGAAGTTCTACTTTGTAGTTTTTGTTGTAAAAAAGGCATTTTTAGGGTAATATGTGCGTATGCGACAATCAAAACTATTTACAAAAACAATGAAAGAAAGCCCTGCAGATGAAGTATCTTTAAACGCAGAGCTTCTTATAAGAGCAGGTTTTATATACAAGGAAATTGCTGGGGTTTATTCATATCTTCCTTTGGGCCTTCGTGTTTTGAAAAAAATAGAAGGTATTATAAGAGAAGAGATGAACAATATTGGAGGAATGGAAATGAAAACTTCTGTTTTACAAAACAAAGAAGTCTGGGAGAAATCAGGGAGATGGAGTGATGAGGCGGTTGATGTCTGGCTAAAGACAAAACTAAAGAATGGTTCTGAAATTGGATTATCTTTTACAAATGAAGAGGCTTATTCTAATATATTGAAACAATACATAAATTCCTATAAAGATTTACCGATTTACCCTTATGATTTTAAAGAGATTTTTAGAAATGAAATAAGAAGTAAGTCTGGAATAATGAGAGGGAGAGAATTTTACTGGAAGGCATTGTATTCTTTTTCTAAAAATGAAGAGGAGCACAATCAATTTTATGAAAAAGCAAAAGAAGCTTATAAAAATATTTTTAAAAGAGTTGGTGTTGGGCATTTAACTTATTTGACTTTTGCTTCAGGTGGAACTTTTTCTAAATTTTCTCACGAATTTCAGACTATTACTGGCGTGGGTGAAGATATTATTTATTTAGATGAAAATAAAGGTATAGCAATAAATAAAGAGGTTTATAATGATGAGGTTTTAGAGAGTTTAGGGATTAAAAAAGAAGAATTAGTTGAACAAAAAGCAATAGAGGTAGGTAATATTTTTTCTCTTGGAACAAAATTTTCAACTCCTTTCGATTTAAAATATAAAAATGAAAATGGTGACGAGGTTGAAGTTATTATGGGTTCTTATGGTATCGGTTTAGGACGTCTTATGGGGACAGTTGTTGAAACTCTTTCTGATGATAAGGGTATAATTTGGCCAGAGTCAATTTCTCCATTTACTGTTCATTTACTTTCTCTTGGCAAAGAAGATAATATAATAAATGAGGCGGATTCTCTTTATTCTGAATTACTGAATAATGGTGTAGATGTTTTATATGATGATAGGGATGGGATTAGTGCTGGAGAAAAATTTGCTGATTCTGATCTTATTGGTATTCCTTTTCGTGTAGTTGTTTCAAAAAGAAGTCTTTCTGATGGAGGCTATGAAATAAAAAAAAGAATAGAACAGAATGGAAAGATTATTACAAAAGAGGAATTAATGAAAATACTAGTTGCTAATACTTAGTCTCTAGTTGTGATATATTTATGTTTAAAAAATTTTATGAAATGTTTTCAAATGATATAGGAATAGATTTAGGAACAGCAAATACGCTGGTTTATTTAAAGGGTCATGGGATTGTAATCAATGAACCGTCTGTTGTCGTAGTTAACCAAAAAACTGGACAGATTGTGGCTGTTGGAGTAGAAGCAAAGCAAATGTTGGGTAGAACTCCGGGACATCTTAGGGCGGTTAGACCAATTGTTGATGGTGTTGTTTCTGATTTTGAAGTTACAGAAGAAATGCTTTCATATCTTATAAATAAAGCTGAAAAAATTTCTAAAAAATTTATTAGACCTAGAGTTGTTATTGGAGTACCCACAGGGATAACAAACGTAGAAATAAGAGCAGTTGAGGATGCTGCTATATCTGCTGGAGCTAGAGAGGTTTATATTATAGAAGAACCAATGTCTGGGGCTATTGGTATTCGTCTTCCTGTGAAAGATGCGGTGGCTTCTGTAATTATTGATATGGGGGGAGGGACTACAGATGTAGCTGTTATTTCTTTATCTGGGGTTGTTCGTGCAAAAAATATTAAAGTAGCAGGCGATTTATTAAACTCAAATATAATTAATTATATGAGAGATGAGTTTAAGTTGTTAATAGGAGAAAGAACTGCTGAAAATATAAAGATCGCGATTGGTAGTGTTCTAGAAAGCGAGGGACCTCTTGAGGCAGAAGTTAGAGGACGTGATTTGGTTACAGGGTTGCCAAGACAAGTTATAATAACAGATGGGGATATACGAGAAGCTATTATGCCATCAATTTTAACATTAGTTGATGGCGTGAAGGAGGTTCTAGAAACAACACCACCAGAACTGCTTTCTGATGTTATGAACAGAGGTATTATTCTTTCAGGAGGAGGAGCTCTTTTGAGGGGGTTAGATACAATGTTGCGCAACTCTTTAAAAATACCTATATATATAGCAGAAGATCCCTTGACCGCTGTTGCTAGGGGAACTGGAGTTATTCTTGATGATTTTGAAAATTATAAAGAAGTTTTAATTAATACAGAAGATGTATCAGTTCCGAGATAAAAAACAAAAATACCAAAAAAGAAAAATTATTTTAATTTTTTCTTTTTTTGTAATTTCAACTTTTGGTTTAGTATATTTGACTACAAATGGGTTGTGGTATGACTTGGGTAGTATTTTTTGGAAATCAAAAAATTTTTCTAATGACGCTTTGTCTGACAATAGTTATATCCTAAGAACTAAAAAATCAGTATTTGAAAAAAACAGAGAATTAATTATTGAAAACATTAAGCTCAGAAATCAGATGATTGACTATGATATTTTAAAGACAGAAAACACTCAACTAAAAGAAACATTAGGGAGGTGGAAAGATAATAACAATATAATAATATCTAGTGTTTTAGCTAAACCCAATTTTTCTCCTTATGATTCTATTATTATAGATATTGGAGAAAATTATAATATAAAAATAGGTGATAGAGTTTATTCTGGTCCAAATATTTTAGTTGGAGAAGTTGATCAAGTCTATAAAAATTCTTCTTTGGTTCTATTATATTCTAATCCAGGTAAAAAAACCTCAGTCTTAATTGATGGATTGAACACAAATATTGAAATTATTGGTCGTGGTGGTGGAAATTTTGAAATGACAACTCCTGTTGATTTATATGTAGAAAAAGGGAAAAGTGTTTTATCTCCATCTATTAATCCCGAAGTTATTGCTATTGTGGGAGATGTTATATCTTCCCCAAATGACCCTGTCAAGAAATTTATATTATCTGCTCCGATTAATGTTCAAAATTTAAAATGGGTAGAAGTAAAGAAAAATTAATGAAACCTTTAGAATTTAAAATAGAAAAAAAATTGGAAGGCTCATTGGGTAGAGCGGGGGTTTTGAAAACACCTCATGGTGAAATAAAAACTCCATCTTTTGTTGTTGTGGGAACAAAAGCAACAGTAAAGAGTGTTCAGCCAGAAGATTTAAAAGAAAACAATACACAAGTTGTTTTAGCAAATACTTATCATCTTTATCTTCAGCCAGGAGATGAAATTATTCGCGATGCGGGAGGACTTCATAAATTTATGAATTGGCAAGGACCGATGATGACAGACTCTGGAGGTTTTCAAGTTTTTTCACTTGGTGTTGCTTATGGTAAAGAAATAGGAAAGGTTGTTTCCATAAACGATCCATCTCTTTTAATACCAGAGAGGTCTTCAGCCGATGATGGTGTACCAAGACTTGCAACTATTGGTAATGATGGAGTTTCTTTTCGTTCTCATATCGATGGTTCACTTCACTATATAACTCCTGAGAAGTCGATAGAAATACAGCACAACCTAGGTGCCGATATTATTTTTGCTTTTGATGAATGCACAAGTCCGACAGAAAATAATAGATATCAAGAAGAAGCTCTTTCTCGTACTCACTCTTGGGCGAAAAGAAGTTTGAAAAAACATTTAGATCTTGAGAGGCAGAAAATGCTAGGAGATTTTACTGATACTCAGGTCCTCGGACGAGGGGGACGGGAGCCGGTGCCAGACCATTCGTCTCAGCAAAATCTCCAAGCATTTAAATACAATAGTTTTTTTCCTCAAGCTCTCTTTGGAATTGTTCAAGGTGGAAGAAGTGAAGATCTTCGCAAAAAATCTGCCAAAGTTATTGCTGAAATGGAAATAGATGGAATTGGTTTTGATGGTTTTGGTATAGGAGGTTCTTTTGCAAAGGAAGACATGTCAACTGCTTGTAAGTGGGTTAATGAAATTCTTCCAGAAGATAAGCCAAGACATTTGTTAGGCATAGGGGAGCCAGAGGATTTATTTATGGGGGTAGAAAATGGTGTAGATCTTTTTGATTGTGTAGGACCTACTCGTATAGCTCGTAATGGTAGTGTATTTACAAAAAATGGAAAAATAAATATTTTAAATGCAAAATTTGTAAATGATTTTTCTCCCATAGAAGAAGATTGTGAATGTGACACTTGCAAGAATTATACAAGAGCCTATCTCTCTCATCTTTTTAGAGCGAAGGAAATGCTTGGCGCAACTTTGGCTTCGATACACAATATTTACTTCATAAACAAACTTGTTTCTGACATGCGTCAGGCTATATTAGACGACAAATTTTTTGAATTTAAAGAAGAATTTTTGAAAAATTATCAAAAATAATTAATATATCGTAGTTCTTTTTTTATTTCTCAAAATAGGTTAATCTTTTAATATATGAAAGATGATAAAATCTTTAAAATAAAAAGTATCTATAAGCCAGGCGGTGATCAGCCTAAGGCTATTTCCCAGTTGATGGAGGGGTTGGAAAAAGGCATGGAAAAGCAGACGCTTCTTGGTGCGACAGGGACAGGAAAAACTTTTACTATTGCAAATGTGATACAAGAGCACAACAAGCCAACTTTGGTTATTGCTCACAATAAAACTTTAGCCGCTCAGTTAGCTCAAGAGTTCAAAGAATTTTTTCCTGACGCTGCAGTTCATTATTTTGTGTCTTATTATGACTACTATCAACCAGAAGCATATATGCCTGTAACAGATACTTATATAGAAAAAGATGCACAGATAAATAAAGAGATAGATAGGCTTCGTCATGCTAGTACACAGTCACTCCTCACTAGAAGAGATGTGATTATTGTTGCGTCTGTTTCCTGCATTTATGGTTTGGGAAGTCCAAAGGAGTATGAGAAAGTAAACCTTAGAATTGAAAAAGGAATGAAGATGGATAGGGTAGGTTTAATGAGAAAACTTATAGAAATACACTTTGAAAGAACAAATGCAGATTTAAATTCAGGTACTTTTCGTTCTATAGGAGGGAAGGTTGAAGTTATGCCTGTATCTGAAACTTTTGTTTATCATATTGAATTTAATAGTGGGAAAATTTCTAGCATTTTAAAAGTTGATCCAGTCTCATCTCATATTTTAAAAGAAGAAGATAATATTTTTCTTTTTCCAACAAAACATTTTATTACAGAGAAAGACGAGATAGATAGAGCAGTAAAAGATATAAAAAAAGAATTAAGTATTCAGCTTAAAAAATTTGAAAAAGAAGGAAAACTTCTTGAAGCTGAAAGAATAAAAAGAAGAACAAACTATGATTTAGCTATGATTAAAGAAGTCGGTTACTGTAATGGAATAGAAAACTATTCAAGACATTTATCTGGGAAAAAAGAAGGTGAAGCCCCTGAAACACTTTTGTCTTATTTTAGAGAAGATTTTCTGACTGTTATAGATGAATCTCATGTTACACTTCCTCAGCTAGGTGGTATGTATGCAGGAGATGCCTCAAGAAAAAGAACACTAGTTGAGTATGGCTTTCGTCTTCCTTCTGCAAAAGATAATAGGCCTCTTAAGATAGATGAATTTGAAGAAAGAGTTGGACAGGTGGTATATGTGTCTGCGACTCCAGGTGAGACAGAGAAAAAGGAAAGTGGACAAATAGTCGAACAGATAATCCGCCCTACAGGACTTGTTGATCCTGAGGTAGTGGTGAGGCCAGTATCCTCAAAAGAATTTTCCGTGAATGAAAGTTATTTTGTGAGGTCCTCGGATGAGGGGGTTGGAAGCGGTGCCAGACCATCACAAAAGAACTTCCATTCACTACAAATTCAAAAAAATCCGTACTCCGGTCAGATTCAAGATTTTATAAGAGAAGCAGAGGAGACCATAAAGAAAGGTTATAGAGTTTTAGCGACAACTTTAACAAAAAAGATGGCGGAAGATTTATCTTTATATTTAAAAGAAAAGGGTATTAAGGCAGAATATTTACATAGTGATATAAAAACGATAGAGAGAATTCAAATTTTAACTTCTTTTAGGAGGGGTGAAATAGATATTTTGGTTGGTGTAAACCTTCTCCGTGAGGGTCTTGATTTGCCAGAGGTTGCTCTTATTGGAATACTCGACGCTGACAAGGAAGGTTTTCTTCGTTCAGAAACTTCTCTCATTCAGACTATTGGTCGTGCCGCTAGGAATGTAGAAGGTCGTGTTATTTTGTATGCCGATGTTATGACTAAATCATTAGAAAGTGCGATAAGGGAAACTAATCGTCGTCGTGAGATACAAGTAGAATATAATAAAAAACACGGTATAACTCCAAAAACTATTATTAAAAAAATAAAAGATATAACAGAAGAACTGGAAGACAAACACTCAAAGTCAGTAAATGCTGAGCTTGATTTAGATATTGAATTATTTAAAAAAGCCTATGAAAAAAGTAAGAGTAATCGTGGCAAGAATGAGAAAGATAGTATCAAGAATCTAATGCTTTCCGATGATGAGAGGAATAAAAACGTTTATGAAAAAATAATAAAAATGAAAGAAAAAGAAATGAATAAAGCTGTGAAAGAACTCGACTTCGAAATCGCCGCAATTCTAAGAGATGAAATTGTTATATTAAAAGAAAAAATGGAGAAAAAATAAACATGAAAATATCAGTTTTGATTATTGCTCATAATGAAGAAAAATATATAAAAAAGTGTATAGAGTCTATTTTGAATCAGACACAAAAAGCCGATGAAATAGTTTTGATTGTGCATAATTCTACTGATAGTACGGAGGGTATTGCTAGAAAATATCCAATAAAAGTTATTTCTTTTAGAGGAGGAGTTGGTCCTGTTTATGCAAGACTTGAAGGTTTAAAATATGTAAATGGAGATATTGTGCTTTGTCTCGATGGAGATGCTTATGCGAAAAATAATTGGGTAGAAGTTATGTCCCGAACCTTACAAAATGGAAATATTTTAGTTGGCTCTCATATTAAAATGATAGGTAGTTTTTTTATAAAAATATCTAATATTTGGAATAAATATTTTAGAGAATTTAATGGAATTAGAACTGAAAGATGGATTTGGGGAGCAAGTATGGCTTTTTGGGGAAAAGATAAAGAAAAGGTAGAAAAATATTTTAATGAGATAATAAATATTACAAAAAAATTAAAATTATCTAGAATTCCAGAAGATTTTTATTTAGCTTATATAATGAATAAAGAGGGGAATCTGGAAGTTGTAAATACTACCTTTGTGACAGCTTATGAGAAAGAAAAAAATATTTTGAGATCTATTTTAAGAAATAGAGAGAATGCGAAAAATGGAAATTTATTAACAAATTACTTAATGGATAAAAAGTAGTATAATAAATATATGAAAAAAGAATATGTTGTAATTTTAATATTTATGTTTGTTGTGGCGGGATATTTATCTATTAAAAATTTTTTAGAATCAAAAAAACAACAAAAGGAGATAGAACAAAAACAGGAAATTGTTTTATCTGGGAAAGAAGAAGATTTAATTTTAGTTGATTCTTATGAAACTAAAATTGAAAATAGAGAGGATGTTTACATGAAATTTGAAGTTAAATATCCATATTTTAAAAAAGCTGGAGATGATTTTAATAAAAGAATAGAAGATCTATTAAAAGAACAAATTGACAATGATTCAGTTGTTGGTAGAGAAAATTGGGAAGCAAGAATTAAAACAGAGGAAGGGTTAAAAACTGCTCCTTCTGCTTGGGAAAAGTTTTATTTTTCTTCAGATTTTGAAATAATTCAAAGTAATTCGTCGTATGTTAGTTTTATTCTTAAGTATGGTGGATATATAGGGGGAGCTCATGGTTATCAAAATATAGCTTCTTTTAACTATGATGTTAAAAATCAAAAAGTTGTATCTTTAGATGATATTTTTAAAGATAATCATGATTTTTTAAATTATTTATCTAAAGAATCTAGAAATATATTAAGTAATGAATTTGCTTTAATTAATGAGGATGAAATAGGTGATAGTAGCAAAGAGGCAATAGAAGAATATATTAAAAATATAAATAGTATAATAGAAAAAGGGACAGAGCCTACTGTTGATAATTTTAGTGTTTTTACTTTTTATCAAAATAAAATAAAGATATATTTTAAGCAGTATCAAGTTGTTCCATATGCTATGGGTATGCCAGAAATAGAAATTGATATAAAGTAAAATCCGTTTTTGAATTTAATCAAAAAACGGATTTAAAATAAAAATATAGAAATTATGGCTAACAAAAACGTCGGTGATGAGGGATTTAAACCCCCGACCTTTTGTGTATAACACAAATGCTCTATCTGGCTGAGCTAATCACCGTTTATTCAAAGTAGATATTATCTGAATAATTATCTTTTGTCAAATCTTTAATTTTGTGTTAAAATATAAAACTATTTATGAAAAAGGAGAATAACGAGAATAAAATAATAATAAAAGGAGCTAGAACTCATAATTTAAAAAATATAAGTCTAGAGATGCCAAGAAACAAAATGGTTGTTATTACTGGTGTTTCTGGGTCTGGTAAATCATCTCTTGCTTTTGATACTATTTTTGCAGAAGGACAGAGGAGGTATGTAGAATCTCTTTCTGCTTATGCTCGTCAGTTTTTAAATCAAATGCCTAAGCCAGATGTTGACGAAATATACGGTCTTTCTCCTGCTATTTCTATAGATCAGAAATCTCGTTCAAATAATCCTCGTTCTACTGTGGCTACAATAACTGAAATATATGACTATCTTCGTGTTTTGTTTGCTAGGATAGGTCATCCTCATTGTCCAGTTTGTGGAGAAGAAATTAAAAAATTATCAAATGAAGAAATAATGAATTTTGTATTAGAAAAAATAGATAATTTTTCTTCTATTAAAAATAAAAAGAAAGTAAAAGATGTTGAATGGGACGAAACCCCTGTTTCTATATTATCTCCTGTTATTAGAGGTAGGAAGGGTGAATATTATCAGCTTTTATATGATTTACTTGGACGAGGGTATAGTAAGGTTAGATTAGATGGAGAAATAAAAAGTTTAAGAGATAGAATAGATATTAAAAAAACAGCCACTCATAATATTGAGGTTTTGGTTGATGATTTTGCTATACATGAATTTAAAGATAGCCGAGATGATGCAAAAATGAGATTAAGTGAAGCTATAGAAAAATCTCTAACAGAATCTGAAGGGTTAGTAATAATAAAAATAGACGAAGAAGAATTTTTAATGTCTTCAAAATTTGCTTGTGCAAATGATGGGTTTTCTTTTCCCGAAATTGAACCAAGACTTTTCTCTTTCAACTCTCCATATGGAGCTTGTCCGGAATGCAATGGTCTGGGGACAAAATATTTTGGAGGATTGGATGTTTGTGAAGTTTGTGGGGGTAATCGTTTGCGTCCAGAAGCCCTGAATGTGTTTTTGGGTGAAAGTGTAGGGAAGAAGACGAAGCAGAAAAGTTCTTTTTCGAATGGTCTGGCACCGGCTCCCGTCTCCCTCGTCCGAGGACCTGAGAAAAAGAAGCTTTTTGTTGAGTCTTCTGATATTTATAAAAAATTAAACATCGTAGATATCACTAAACTTTCTATAGATAAAGTCGCAGACTTTTTCGTGGAATTAGAATTAACAGATAAGGAAAAAGAAGTTTCAAAAGTTGTAATAAGAGAAATAGAATCTCGTTTAGAATTCCTTTTAAATGTTGGTCTTGATTATTTATCTTTAGATAGAAAAGCGAACACTCTGTCTGGTGGTGAAGCTCAGCGTATTCGTCTCGCTTCTCAGTTAGGATCTAGACTTGTCGGAGCTCTTTATGTTTTAGATGAACCAACTATTGGTCTTCATCAGAGAGATAATGATAAATTAATAAAAACCCTCGAAAATTTAAGAGATTTGGGTAATACAATTATTATTGTTGAACACGATGAAGATACTATTTTTGCTTCTGATTATATTGTAGACATTGGTCCTAAGGCGGGTGTTCACGGAGGGAGTGTTATTGTTTCTGATTATTTACAGCCACTTCTTGATGCAAATAAAAATACCTCTAGCTCTCGCACACTAGGATATTTAAGAGGTGATATAAAAATAGAAATTCCAGAAAAAAGAAGATCTAATGATAAAGGAAGCTTGAAAATAGTAGGAGGTAAGGTTTTTAATATTGATAATTTAAACGCAGAAGTTCCTCTTGGTAAAATGGTTACAATAACAGGTGTTTCTGGTTCCGGTAAAAGTTCTTTTATGTATGAAATATTACACAAAAATCTACAAGGTAAATTAGAAAGAAAACACCGAACAGCGCAGGTTTATAATTGTGCTTCTTTTTCGGGGGCAGAATATTTATCTCGTGTAATATTGATAGATCAATCTCCAATAGGTAGAACTCCTCGTTCAAATATTGTGACATATACAGGAGCCTTTACTCACATAAGAGATTTATTTGCTTCAACCGAAGAGGCCCGTCTTCGTGGATGGAAACAAAACAGATTTTCTTTCAATGTTAAAGGAGGGAGATGTGAAGCTTGTGAAGGTAATGGGGAGGTCGCTGTTGAAATGCATTTTTTGCCAACAGTTTATGTAACTTGTGATATTTGTGGAGGAAAAAGATTTGATAAAGAAACTCTAAACATAAAATATAAAAAGAAAAATATTCATGATGTTCTAGAAATGACAGTAGAAGAAGGCCTTGTCTTCTTTGAAGATATTCCATCTGTTTATGATAGATTAAAGACATTAATGGATGTTGGGTTGGGGTATGTGAAGCTTGGTCAATCAGCGACAACTTTGTCTGGAGGAGAAGCTCAAAGAGTAAAAATTTCTTCTGAACTTTATCGTCCACACTTGGAAAAAACTATTTATCTTTTAGATGAACCAACTGTTGGGCTTCATTATGATGATGTTGCAAAACTTTTAGACGTTTTAAATAAACTTGTGGATAAAGGGAATAGTGTTGTTCTTATTGAACACAGTATGGATATAATAAAATGCTCAGATTATATTATTGATTTTGGTCCAGAAGGGGGTTTAGGTGGAGGTAAAATAATAGCAAAAGGGACTCCTGAGGAAATCGCTAATAATAAGAATTCACATACAGGAAAATATCTTAAAAAAGTATTAAATAAAAAATAAAAGCACCCGCAGGTGCTTTTAACTTAATTTTACTTTTTTGAATATTCAACCCATCGAATGTGATAGTGGGAAGTCTGAGTTTCAACAGTAATTTCACTGTCTACAGTCATCCCAATTTTTCTGACTTCTGTAGTTGAAGGAGCAAGCCTTTTATCATCAGGATTGTTAGGGCTTCGAAATTTTTTGATAGGTAGTCCTACAATGATGGGTATTCCCAAAGTCATTGTCCTCTTTTTCCCTACAGGTATTCCAGACTCTTTGCCATTTTTAATCGAAATTTTAATGACTTCTACTACATCTCCTGCATTCCCAATATTTCTTATCATAAGCAAAATATTTAATTGTTTTACATTTATTT
The DNA here is from genome assembly GCA_964446475.1 of uncultured Candidatus Saccharibacteria bacterium. Classification (GTDB taxonomy): domain Bacteria; phylum Patescibacteriota; class Minisyncoccia; order Phycocordibacterales; family UBA9973; genus UBA8515. The sequence goes on from CAYUOT010000005.1 coordinate 30,015, forward strand.
TTAATATAATATAGAAGATATGAATAGTCAAGGATTAAAAAAATATAATATTCCAGATAAGTCAGGTGTTTATTTCTTCCTAAAAGGTAAGAATATTTTATATATAGGGAAAGCAACCTCATTAAGATATAGAGTAAAAAGTTATTTTAATAAAGATTTAATAAATTCTAGAGGCCCCGCCGTTTTAGATATGGTTACGCAATCTGATGATTTAAAATGGGAAGAAACAGATAGTGTTTTGGAAGCACTTATTTTAGAATCTAATCTTATAAAGAAATATCAACCGAAATATAATACAAAAGAAAAAGATAATAAAAGTTTTAATTATGTGTGTATTACTGATGAAAACATTCCTAAGGTTTTGGTTATTCGTGGGAGGAATATAGATTTCGCTCAAAAAAGTTTTTTTTCAGGTTTAGGGATGAGGGGGGTAGGGTCAGTTTCATACCATTCAAAAAATCTTTTTTTTAGCGAAATCTTTGGTCCTTTTCCAAATGGTTCACAATTAAAAGTTGCAATGAAAATAATTCGTAGGATTTTCCCATATTTAGATAATGATTCAAATAAAAAAAATAATAGAGAATTTTATAAGCAGTTAGGATTAGTTCCAAGTATTAAACTTGAAGATGGGAGGATGAAAAGTTCTTTTCCGAGTGGTCTGGCACCGGTTCCCGTTTCCCTCGTCCGAGAACCCGATGAAAAGAAGCTTTTTTCTGATCATCGTAAACAATATTTAAACAATATTAAAAATTTTAAATTATTTTTTCAAGGGAAAAAGAAAAATGTTATTTCCAATTTGAAAAAGGAGATGATGATTTGTGCAAAGAAAAAAGAATTTGAAAAAGCAGGAGAAATAAAAAAGAGGATTTTTGCGTTAAATCACATAAATGATGTAGCTTTAATAAAAGAAGATAATTTGTCTAGAGATACTTCATGTTTCCGAATAGAAGCCTATGATATTGCTCATATGAATGGTAAGAATATGGTAGGAGTAATGACCGTAGTGGAAAATGGAGAAGTAAAAAAAAGTGAATATAAAAAGTTTATTATTAAAACTCAAACTAATGCAAATGACACAGGTGCACTTGAGGAAGTTTTCTCTCGCCGTCTACGACACATAGAGTGGGGGCTTCCGAACCTTATCGTTGTGGATGGGGGTAAAGCACAAATAAATATTGTGAAAAAAGTTTTGGAAAAATTTTCAAAAAATTTCTCTAGTTTCGCTACACTTCAAATTGTATCAGTTCTAAAAGATGAAAGACATAAGGCAAAAGCAATAATAGGAGACGAAAAAATAATTAAAAAATATCAGAAAGAAATTTTACTTGCGAATAGTGAATCTCATAGATTTGCTATAATTTTTCATAAACAAAAAAGAAATAAGAATTTTTTAAATAAAATATAGTTTTTAAGTATTTTTAAAATTTAAATATGATATAATTTATCAATATGATAAAAGTAGGAGTTGTTAGGGGAGGACCTTCGCCTGAATATGACATATCGTTAAAAACAGGTTCAAATATACTCTCTTGTTTGAGAAATACTAAATTAAAAGATAGATATAAAGCAGTAGATATTCTTATTGACAAAGATGGTATTTGGCATATAAATGGTATTCCTTCTCCTATTTCAGAAATAATTCATAGGGTGGATGTTATTTTTAATGCTCTTCATGGAAGTTATGGAGAAGATGGGAAAATACAACAAACCCTAGAGCAGTGGAGTATCCCATATACAGGGAGCGGTCCTCTTTCTTCAGCTATTGGCTACAATAAATTATTGGCAAAAGAATCATTTGCCAGGCTTGGTATAAAAACGCCAAAACATATTCTTTTCTCTGCTTATTTAGAAGATATAGATGGTTCAAAAGATAAATATTCTAGAAAAAAAGCATTAGATGTTTTAAAAAGACTCCCACCTCCTTGGATTGTTAAGCCTTTAAGTGGTGGTTCTTCTATGGGGGTTCATGTTTGTAAAACTTTTGAAGATTTGATATTTGCCTTTAGGATAAGTGCAGATCAAAAATCTAGTATTTTGGTTGAAGAATTACTTTCTGGGAAAGAAGCTACTGTTTCTGTTGTTGATAAATTTAGAGGTCGTCATTTTTGTTCACTTCCTCCTATTGAAATAAAAATCCCAGAAGGAAAAAATTTCTTTGATTATGAGTCTAAATATGATACATGCAATCTGTCCGTTTGTCCTGGTAATTTTTTAAGAGAGGAAAAATTAGAATTAGAAAGGGTTGCTTCTCTTATTCATTCGGGATTAAATCTTTCTCATTATTCAAGAAGTGATTTTATCGTTCATCCCAAAAAGGGAATTTATGCACTTGAGGTAAATACGCTTCCAGGGCTTCACGAAGAATCAACAATGGAAAAGGCTTTAATTTCTATTGGTTCTGATATGCCTGAATTCATAGATCATATTATAAAATTAGCTTTTATTAAAAATAATTAATTATGAATATTTCAATACTTGG
>CAYUOT010000006.1:0-25060 GCA_964446475.1 uncultured Candidatus Saccharibacteria bacterium
CCTAGATACTCAAGACACAGAAGAAATAATAAAAGCAGTTAAGCAAATTTCCCCTATTTTTGGAGGCATAAACTTAGAAGACATATCGGCTCCTAGATGTTTTGAAATAGAAGAAAGATTAAGAAAAGAATTAAACATACCAGTTATGCATGACGACCAATGGGGAGTAGCAACTGTATCACTAGCCGCTTTAATAAATGCAATAAAAATATCTGAAAAAACAAAAGAAGCTGTGACCATCGTCATATCTGGTGTTGGGGCAGCTGGAGTTGCCACAGGAAGACTTCTTCATTCTTACGGAATAAAAAATACAATATTTTGTGACAGCAAAGGAATAATTCATAAAAGTAGAGAGGGTTTAACTAAAGAAAAAATTGAATTAATAAATGAAAGCACCCTAGAAACAAAAGAAGGAAGTTTATCAGATGCATTAGTTGGAACAGATATCTTTATTGGACTTTCAAAACCAAATGTATTAACAGGAGAAATGATAAAAACTATGAACGAAAAGCCGATAATTTTTGCATTGGCAAACCCAACACCTGAAATAATGCCAGATATTGCAAAAGAAGCTGGAGCTTTTATTGTTGCGACAGGCAGAAGTGATTTTCCTAATCAAATAAATAATTCTTTAGTTTTTCCAAATGCTTTTCGAGCGATGCTTGATTTTAGAGTCCCTCAATTCAAAAATGAAATTTTTATAACAATAGCAAAAGCATTAGCCGAAACAATAGAAAATCCGACTCCTGAAAGAATAATTCCTAGCATGTTTGATGCTGGAGTAAAAGAAGCAGTCTACAATGCAGTATCTTCTTTTAATCAGGGAAAATAGTATAATATAATTATGAAAAATTTTAAAAATAAAATATTAAATATATTAATACTAACAATAATATTTTCCCCTATTACCATATTTGCAGAGGATTCAAAAATAGAAGAATCGTTTTGTAAAAACATAACAACCAATAAAGAAAAAATATCTGAAAGATTAAAAGAAATTGAATCTAAAAAATTTAGATTCATAAAAGAAAATGAAGAAGAAGTAAAATTAATAATTAGTTCATTTGAAGAAAAAATAAACAAAACAATAGAAGAAGCTGTTTTAGGATGTAATTCAATAGAAAAATTAAACAAAGAAGAAGTATACGCGGAATTCAATTTGAAAATAAATGAAATAAAAAAAGAAACGCAAGATTATTTTGATGATTTATTATCTAAAAATTTTGAAAAAATTAATCTATTAAAAAAAGAAAAAGAAAGCTTTTTTGAAAAACTTAGCCAAAACTTGTCTTCTAAAATAAAAGAATACAAAAACGGGATAGTTTCAATATTTAAATAAAATGATATAATTAAAATATGAATGAAGACATTGTATTAGAAACAATTGAATGGAAATCTTATGAATATAAACACAAAGAAAAAAGTATAGATTTTCTTTGGGGAATTGGTATTATTTCTATTATTTTATCTGGTTTGGCTATCTGGTTCCAAAATTATATTTTTGGGCTATTTATTTTGGTTTCTGGAGGGTTACTAATAATGTTTGGAATAAAACACCCAGAAGAAGTATCGTATAAAATAGATAGTGACGGGCTGACAATAGGCAAAGATACATACATATGGAAAAAAGTTAAAGGATTTTCTATTAAAAAATATGAAGATGACTCAAAGCTTTTAGTAGAATTAGATAAATATTTTCTTCCAGTCTATACAATACATATACCACTTGAACTAGAACAAAAAATAAAACAAAATATCAAAAAAATTGTAGAACAAAAAGAACTAAGAGAATCTCAATCAATGCTTTTTATGGAAAAAATTGGTTTCTAAAAATAAAGTCCGACAAATATCGGATTTTATTTTTACTTGATTATATTGTAAAAATATTGTAAATTAAGGTTTATTGGTCCCGTCGTTCAATGGATAGGACGCAACTTTGCGGAAGTTGCGATGCAGGTTCGATTCCTGCCGGGATCACCAAGTCGTACTAGAACTCTAATGCTAGATTTCCAAATAAATAACTAAATATACATTTAAAAAGACCAAACTGTTTTGGTCTTTTTAAATGTGTATTTACCTCACCAATTCCCCTCCTCTTTCTATCCAATGATTTATTCCACCAATATTATAAACATCCATAAAACCAAGTGCTTTTAATTTTATTACCGCCTCACCCGCTCTTCTGCCAGAACGGCAATATATATAGATTGGTTTATCTTTTGGTAAATCTCTTACAGATTCTTTATTAATTTCCCCAAGAGGCAAATGTGATGCACCATCTATATGACCAACAATCCACTCAGAATCTTCTCTCACGTCTAATAAAAATACTTCTCTATTTGAAACCTTATCTATTAAAACTTCAGGATTCATTTCTGCATATTCCACAAAAGTACTTAATTCTTGTTTTTTATCTTTACCAGTATCACACTCACTTCCATAACACCTAGAAGAAGAAAAACCGAAATAAATCAAACCCCCAAACACCAACAATAAAAATATTAATATATATATTTTTTTATTTTTCATATTCTATATTCTATCAAAATAATTATTTTAACCAAACATCAACACCTCTGGTTTAAAAATTAGAAGGAAACCGATTATCAACATTAAAATTCCACCAATTAAATGAGAGTATTTAGCATATTTTGTTGTTATTCCTGTCATTTTTAATGTTGTCATAGCAATAAAAAATACAAATAGATCATCTATCATAAAGAATAATATATACAATAAGATGTAGAGATAATAAGACACACTCGAAAGATTATTCATTGCAAGAACCTGTGTAAAGATAGCAGGCAACCCAGCAGAACAAACAAGTTCAACAAGATTGACCATAAAAGCTAACAAAATAATTCCGCCTAGTGCAATCCATAGATTATCCTTCTTTGTAATATTTTTTAATTTTTCAAAAACCTTTTGTCTTTTTTCACTACCTGCAACTTCACATCCTCCATTTTTATTCCTAAAAAATTTTTTTAAATTATAACTTCCACCCCAAATAGCAAGCCCTCCTATTAAAATTCTAACCCACATGACAATACCTAAAAACAGGATTAAGTTCAACCACGCAGACATAAAAACAAAATAAACAGAAGCAGATGCTACAATAAACGCAACGCCAAGTGTCCACATACGCCTTTTATTTTCCATCCCCAAAAGAAGACTAATCAAAAACAAAAGTGTCCACATAGCACAAGGATTAAAACCATCCAAAAGACCCATAAAAATAGCCAATACTGGTATGGATAAATTATGAATATTTCTCTCCCCCAAAAAAGGTAATTTAATTATTTTTTCTTTAGTAATACTTTCGCTATCCAAAGAAATATTATTCTCTTTACTTACTATATCTATTTCATCTTTTTCTATATTTTCTAACTCTGGCATTTCTTTTAAATGTTCTTCTTGGGTAGAATTAATAAAAACAGAAATTTCTTCTTCTAGGCCAAAAATTTTTGCAACAGAATCATTACACTTATTTAAAGTACACGCCTCTATAACCCCTTCAATTTCTCCTGGACTGTAAGATTCAGAAAAACCAACAAAATATTTATCTCCTATTATCAAAAAAGGGACACCTGTCGCATTCGCATTTAAAGAATCAGAAACCTTCTTCATTAATTCAGAATTTTCTTTACTAAAATAAACTTCATATTTATTAACATTTAATGTTGGATATTTAGAAGAAATATTTTCTAAAAAAGACTCCTCTTTTGCACAATGGGGGCACCCTTTTCCATAAAAAAGATAAGCATTTATATTATTCTCTTCTGCAAAAACAAAATTAGCAGAAAAAAATATTATAAAAATAAAAAATATATTAAATATAAACTTCTTCATATTAGTTATCTTTATTTTGGTTTATTATCTCTAAAAGTTTTTCTTTTGAGATTTCACCATTTAATCTCAAAAACTCTTCACCTTCTTTGTTTAAAAACACAAAGGCTGGTAAGGACTCGTTTATATTATATTTTTTAACTACTTCTTTGTCTTTGTCAAAATCATAATATTCATTATGAAGCCATGGGTTTTCTTTTTCTATTTCACCCCATCTTGGCTTCATAACAATACAACCAGGACACCAAACTGCACCAAATTTTAATACTTTCATAAAAATAAATTGATAAATTAATAATGTTTTATTATTTTAATAGCTTTTCCGTTTATTAAAGCATCTGCAATCTTTTCATAAGCGGAATAAAGAATTCTTTGATAAGTACTAGTTGAAGTTTTCATTTTTTTAGCTGCATCAACCTGTTCTAGTTTGTCTATATACCTTAAACGATATGACTCTATTTCTTCAATAGAAACTTCAACAATTTTTAATTTATTTATAGGAACACCTTGGGGTTTAAAAAAATAAAAAGAAGGATTAAAAGATATATTTTTACACAAACAGTTTTGTAATCTTGGCATATATTTATTGAAAAACCTCTCTTAGGTTCTTAGCCTTATCTATAAATAAAATTCCTTCTAGGTGGTCTATCTCATGTTGAAAAATATGCGCAAGAAGACCTGACCCCTCCATTGTAAACTTTTTACCTTCTTCGTTATAAGCTTCAACTGTTGCTTTTGTTGCTCTTCTAACCTTTCCAAACAAAGGCCTAACAGAAAGACATCCCTCATCCATCATTTTCTTATCGTTAGAAATTTTTATAATTTCAGGATTAATAAAAAACTTATTTGGATATTTTTCTTTATTTCTAAAACTAGAAATACCATTTATAAAATCTTCATCAAAAACCTTACCAGAAACAGCAAAAATCCTAAGTGAAATATCAATTTGAGGGGCTGCTATAGCAACACCATCATCTTGACTATCAAGAGCATCACTCATGTCTTTTAGAATTTTTTGAAGTTCTGGTTTTTTTATATCAGAAACAGAAACCTTTTTTGCAATTTTACGAAGAGTTTCTTCTCCATTTTGAATTATTTTAACCATAATTAAATAAATTAAATAATAAATTATAAATTATTACTTAATTGATTCTCTTCTTCTTGAATTGAATCAAGTTCTTTTTTTAAAAATTCTTTTTTTTCTTCCAACGACCATTTACCACAAAAACCCTTGCAATTAAAACATCTTGAAAAGAAACTTTTACAAACACCCCTACCCGCTCCTGTTTTAGGACCTTGTCCGTTAGGGCCTGTACCATCTAAATTAGGCATAATTATATATAAATACTTATTGATAAAATCGACTAAATAATCTTATATAATGAGTATATACCCAAAATAAAATATAGTCAATAAAAAACAAAACCCCTTTCGGGGCTTTATTATTTAGTTATTCTTGAAAGACGAGATTTTTTGCGAGAAGCATTATTTTTCTTTATAACACCCTTTTTGCAAGCCTTATCTATTACACTGTATGCTGTTGGTAAAACTTTTTTAGCTTCATCAACTTTTTTGTCCTTAACTAGCTTTTCTATTTTTTTGATTGATTCTTTAACAGCTTTTTTGTTGCGATCATTCATTGCTTTCTTTTTTAGAGAGCCACGAAGAGCTTTTTTTGCTGATGTTGTAATTGGCATAATTTAAAATAGTTATTATTAATGTTTACTTGACTGAGACATCTCTACAATACCAGAAATAGCAGAAAATATCAATATTTGCTATTATTTAATAATGATTGGAATGATAAAAGGAAATATTGAATTTATTGGCGACAAATTTTTGATAGTAGATGTATCAGGAGTTGGGTATAAAGTTTTTGCTGTTAATGATTTAATCATAAACAGCAAAATAGATGAAAATATAAAACTTTGGACATACACCGCTGTTAGAGAAAACTCTATTGATTTATATGGCTTTAAAGATAGCCAGGGTTTAGATTTTTTTGAAATGTTGCTTAATGTTTCTGGTATTGGACCGAAATCAGCACTTTCAATATTAGGAATTACCTCAATAGAATCTCTTTCTATAGCAATAGCTAAAGGTGATACTAGTTATCTAAATAAAGTTTCAGGAATAGGCAAAAAAACAGCAGAAAAAATAGTTATCGAACTTAGAGATAAACTAAAAGAATGGAGCAATGAAGATAAAGATTACCTAAGAGATGAAAATGATGTAATTGAAGCCCTAAAATCATTAGGATACTCACAAAACCAAGCAAGAGATTCTGTTAAAAAAATACCAGCTGAAATAACAGGAACAAACAATCGAGTCAAAGAAGCTCTCAAAATTTTAAACACAAACAACTAAAAACCGATTAATGTATGCCAGAATTACCAGAAGTTACAACTACAGTAAACGGACTCAACAAGACAATAAAAGGTCTGACTATTTCTGATATATGGACAGACCTTGCAAAAGATAAACCCATAAAACAATTTGAAGGAACAGTAAAAGATAAAAAATTTTTAATAAAATTTAAAAAAGAAATAGCTGGGCAAAAGGTTATCATTTCAGAAAGAAAAGCCAAGAATATTTTAATACATCTCTCAAATAAGAAAATTATTCTTATACACCTAAAGATGACTGGACACTTACTATACGGAAAATATATTTATAATAAAAAAGAAAATAAATGGTCACCAGATAATAAAGAAAAAGATTCACTCAAAGATCCATTTAACAGATTTGTACATGTAGTATTTTCTTTTACAAATGGTAAACATTTAGCTTTTTCTGATTCTCGTAAATTTGGTAAAGTTACACTACTAGAAGAAGAAAAACACAAAGAAAAGCATGGATTAAACAAGCTTGGGCCAGAACCTCTCGACGAAGACTTTACTTATATCAAATTCAAAAATACCTTATCCCGCTACCCTTTAAAGCCTATAAAAACAGTACTCATGGATCAATCTATAATTTCGGGGATTGGAAATATATATTCAGATGAAATGCTCCACCTAGCACACATCCACCCAGAATCAAAACCTAAAAATATACCTGAAAAAAACATGAAAGAATTGTATTCTTCTATGAAAAAAGTCTTACAGACTGGTATAGACTTCGGTGGAGACTCAATGTCTGACTATAGAAATATTCACGGAGAAAAAGGTAATTTCCAAAACAAACACAATGTCTATCAAAAGAAAAATGATAAGTGCAATAGAAAAAACTGCAAAGGTGTAATAGAGAGAAAAGTTATAGGAACTCGTAGTTCGCACTTTTGTAATAATTGCCAGAAATTATTTTAACTATCCCAATATTCCAAAAAGTGCAATTCCACAGGCAACAGACACATTGAGTGATTCTTTTTTGCCTTTCATTGGAATCTCTGCTATCACATTACACTTTTTCAAAATCTTTTTATCTAAGCCATTTACTTCCTCCCCCATTATTATTGCTACTTTATCCCCCACTTTTACTTTTCTATAATCTATAGAATTCTTATCTTGTTCCACTGCAACAATTTGAAATTTATCTTTTTTTAATTTTTTCAAAACTTTATTTATATCTTCTTCGTATTTCCAGGGAATCCAAGTTTCAGCACCAAGAGCACTCTTTGCTATATCGCTCTGAATTCTTCCAAATTTATCTGTTGGTCTAGGTGTATAGCCTGTTAAATAAATTTTATTTATACCAATAGCATCAGCCGTGCGAAACATCGCCCCGACATTTATTGCTGAGCGAATATTGGGAAGAATTAAAACTGACTCTATTTCACTTGAACTTTTTTTCATATAAAAATAATAACAAATTAAACAAAAAGTGTATATTGACGAATCTTGTTGATTTTCTAAACCAAATATGGTATTTTATTATAGTTATTGAATAACATCCGCTCGTAGCTCAGTCGGTAGAGCAGCTCCCTTTTAAGGAGATGGTCGTAGGTTCGATTCCTACCGAGCGGACACTAAGGATTTATTTATAAGATTCAAAGAAACATTAGGTTTAATGGTTTTTTCTTTGTTTTCATTTCTGTAAAAAGCTTGTTCTAACTTCAAAATCTCTGCAAAAAGTAGGGAGGGAACAGATTTTATTATAACTCCGTCTGCAACCTCAAATTTTTCCCAAAAGAAAGAAATTAATTGCCTTTGGAGATTTTGGTCTGCATTACAAAAAGTTTCATGTAAATTTTTTGTTAAACTCAAAACCTGTTGAGCTGTATCTATGTTTAAACCCCTTTCCTTTTCTAAGTTGATAATTCTATTATCTAAGTTCTCTAATTCTGTTGTTATTTCATTTCTTATCCTCTTAAAGTCATCATCTGAAATTGTATTAGCAAATAATTTATCTTCGGCAGTTTTTCTCTTTGCCTCATAAGCAGTTTTTTGATTAATAAGACTTTTCTTTTTATCTTCATACACTTTTCTTCTTTCAAAAAAGATAGATTTTACTTTCTCTATCAATGCGACAATAAATTCCTCACTAAATTCTAAATCTTTGAATTTATCGGCCACCAAATTCTCCATTTTTGTCATTTCTGTATATTTACCACAACCATTTCTATTTGTGCAGTGGTAATAAGCTAGTTTCTTTTTTAGGTGCCATTCGGCGGTATATTTACAGCCGTGTTTATAGCAAGTAAGAAAACCACTCAACAACCACTGATATTTTCTTCTGCGACAAGATTGAAGACCTTTTGTATTTAATAATCTTTGAACCCTATCAAATAAATCTTTTTCAATAAGACACTCGTGTTTTCCTTCTTTTAAGTGAACCTTTCCCCAATGAACCTCACCAATATAAAAACGATTTCTCAATATTTCATACATTCGGCTATAAGATAACTTCTTTCCATTTTTTGTTTTTAAACCTTTCTCATACATTACATCTGTAATATCAAAGACATTAAAATTACCAGTTGAATATAATTCAAATGCTTTCTTTAATAAAGGTGCTCTCTCTGGGTCTTTAACTATTATTTTTTGTCCCGCTTTTTCTACTGCTTGATTTGGATTCTTTATATTCATATAACCAAAAGGAGCAAGTGCAGGAAAGTAACCAAGATTGGCTTTTGCTTCCATTGTCATCGTTACTTTTTCAGAAGTTATATCTCTTTGCATTTGGTTAAAACTAGCAAATACAGTATTAACCATTCGAGACATAGCATTATCTTCTGCTAATGGTTGGTTTAAGCAATTTAGAATAACATCATTTTCTCTACATAATTGTCTAATCCAAATATCATCACCTGTGTTTCTTGCCAATCTATCACTTGATACAACATATAAAGCATTAATCTTTTTGTTAACTATTAAATTAATAACCTCTTGTATTCCTTTTCTCTTTAAACTTCCTCCACTTTTACCCTCATCTCTTATTGTTTCAAATACTTCATATCCATCTTTTAACAAAGCTTCTTTGCAGATGGACTCTTGGGCATCTAAGGAGATTCCTTCTTCGGCTTGAAGTTGGGTCGAGACACGGCAATATATTGAAGCTAATTTTTTATTATTTTCCATATTTTTTTTAAGATAGTTTTTGTAATATTGTTAATAATAGGAACTTATCTTATTTAGGACAACCTACTTTATTCACACCTTAATTGTTTTTAATTCTTTTAAGAGATAGACATTGCACCTCCCTGTTAAGGGAAGTGCATTATCTATTTTAATTATTATTTAATTATTAATAATAATATTGTATAAAGAAAGTTAATACTTAAACCAAAAGATTCTATATGAAATATTTTTTAATCTAAATTAACCTCCTTTAATATCTTCATATATTCAAGAAATTTTTCTGTTGGATTATAACAACTTGTTTTGTTCCCTGAATATCCATCTTTAATTAACAAGAGTCTTTTTATTAACTTATTAATTAAAGAAAAAATCGTTGCTTCAGACACATTCATCATGTTTGACAAATACTTTTTAGAGGCATAACAGTATCCTTCTTTGAACGAAAGAGAATATATCAATAATATAAGCAAGCCTTCTGCTGGACTTAAGTTGAAATATTTAAGTATTGACCAATAAAAATAAATGTATCTTTTTTCTTTAGAACTCATCGTCCATAATATGGTCAGCATTATAAATAGTATTCGACATATATTTTAAGCTACTCTGTATTCCATTTAACACCCGAGTTAATTCATCTTTTTGTTCTTTTATTTTGCAATAATAACAATTGCACTTATTTTCTTCCTTTTTAATTTGTTGTCTTGGCATGTGTATTTTTTGTATTATTAATTTTAATATTTTTGGTTAAAGATGCATCGATATTATCCATCTTCATGTCATCAATCATTTGAACTAAAATTTCAGAAAAAATACCAACAGCTGTTTTGATACTACTTTCATTATTATTTTGCTCATTACTTGTTGATAACATTTTATTTTTAGAATTGGGATTATAAATAAAAATACCTCAATTCATATTTTGAGGGTAGCATATATTTTATGTTAATCTAAAAATATTTGTTAATTAAAAGACATATAAAAACTTTTTATATGTCTTTTAATATTTAGAAAAAATATATTGATTTTAATGGTCTTTTTAGAATTTCCATTTCCTGTTTTGCTTGTGGTGGAATATTTTTTTTATCTTTATTGTTTTTCATTTTATTTTTAATTCTTAATAATTCCTTTACATCTTTTTTGATATTTTTTTGGTAAATGAGAGATTCACTTTCAATTAAATCTTCTATGTCGTGGTCTCTGATTACCGTATTTCTTTTTTTATTATTTGAATAAACCTCTTTTTTAATTTTTACTAATTCCTCTTTTCTTAGGGAAATTTCAGCAATTGATGTATCTATTGAGATTTCTATAAATATCCTTGGGTCTAACAGCCTTTCATTGTTTTCATTATAAAAATTTACATGAATAACTGTCGTATGTCTTGGTAAATACCATATACCACTAATTAATAAATGTGTTATTGATTCAGTCCAATAAAAATCTAAATTATATTTTTTTAAAAATAAAGAAATTTCTTTATCAAAAATATCTTCTAAAAATAAAGGCCTCTCGTCCATTTTTTGAGATATTCTCAAAAAAGTTCTATATCTTAATCGAGCGAAAAAGGCATTTATGGATGGGGATGTTCTTTTTTCATAAAAATCAAGTTCATATGTATTATATATGGTATTTTTTAATATAAATTTTTCAGCTAATAACAGCAGGTCATCAATAAAGTTTTTATCTTTTAATAGTAAAATTGCTTTTTGTTTTAAAAAATTATTCAGTTGTTTTCTCAGTTTTTTATTTGTCTCTTTTTCTTCAAAACTTTCATCTAATGATGGTATTATCAAATCATTAGATATTCCTCTTAACAAAAGGGCGAATTTACTATTTCCTTTTACTTTTTCTTCTCTCAATTTAGCAAATAAATCGCATTGTATTGGGTTGTAATATGAGTTTTCCATCTATTTGTATTTTATCAGATTGCTTGTTATTATTAAAGCACAACTAAATAAATAGTAGCCTAAACCTTTATTTTATAAGGGCATGGTGAAAAAGTCGTATGAAGCACAAAGAACCTATCATTAGGGTCGCTTCATACGCCATATTTGGAAACAAATATGAGAGACTTCGGTCTCTACCTAGTGGTAGGCTTTTTGCGTCCTACCTTAATTAGTATGACGAAAAACAAACTTAAAAATATACCCATACCCTCAAATAGTGAAGTAGAAAAATATCTTAAATTATGGAATGATAATGAATTTTATAATCTTTCCCAAAAAAGTTTAAATAATCTTTTTAAAACTTTCCCTTTAAATAACAATTTAGATGAAATATTGGTTAAGGTATGCACACTAGATGTGATATTTGGCGCTGGTGTAAATAAATGGTTTTTTAAAATATCAAATAATATTTTAAATTACGATTTGGATAAAAAATTAAAAGATAATACTCTTGAAATTAATGATTTTGTTGAAAAAATAAAAATACAAAGAAAAGACGGAAAAGAAATGCGACCATACTCTTTTGCTTCAAAATATTGTAGTCATCATAAACCAAATGAATATCCTATATATGATTCTTATGTGGATGAAGTCTTATGGTTGTTTATGAAGGAAGAACTTGGTAAAAAAAGAATTCGCCTTAAAAATTATAGTATTTTCAAAGAGATTTTAATTAAATTTAGAAGTAAATATGAATTAGAAAAATATTCTTTGAAAGAAATAGACCAATATATTTGGCTGTTGGGCAAGGAATATTTTAATAGGTATTAAAGTAATTTAAAATGTCTTATAATTTTATCAATTTATTATTAACTAATTATAAAAATATATGAAAAATATCATTTCAAAAACAAATAGAAAAGAATTGTTTTGGTTTCTTTTAGCACCTGTGTCTTTTATATCAATCTTTTATCTTTCAATAATAATTGAAAGTGTAGTTGGAGAACCAAATCATATAACTTACTTAAATAAATTTATTGTTTTTATTGTTTTAATTTTAATTTCTATGTTTTCAATATATGTTTTTAATACGACTCGAAATGTTTGTAATAAAAATAATTCAATTATTTTGACCGCTATATTTGTAACATTAGAAGTTTTATATATTATTTCCTTTATTCATCCAATATCACAAGGAATATTCTTTTTGGAAGTATTTATTCTAAGCTTAATAATAAATATAATATTAACCTATATAATATCCTTATTTATTAAGCATTCATAATGTGACCGAAAACTCCTCTTTTGTTGCGTGTAGAAAGTCTTTTTAACGTGAGCGAAAATTGATTTCCTAACGAGTGCGAAAACTATCATACATACCGCTATTTATTTCAAAACACCAGTGAGATTGGGTTTTAATATGTAATTGGTATAATTACTATATTATGAAATTCAATATTAAAAATTTAATAGATTTTTTTGATGATAAAAAAAATTCAAACAAAGGAGACCCTAATGCTTTAATTGCTATGTTTGGAGAAGAATTAAATGCTTCTGTTTTTAAGTATTTTATGAATAGTAAAGTGGAGGTTTTAGAAGAATCAGTATTACCAGGAACAAACAAAGGTAATAGATTAGATAGATGGATTGTAGATAAAAAGAATAAAATATTGTTTCAATGTGAGATTAAGAATTGGGCGGCAACTGCTATAGGCGGTAAACAACTTGAATTATCTTGTAGTGATGAAAAACTAAAAGAAACAATTAAACATTATTGTGAACATGAAATTAAAAACAGTTTTCATACTAAGAAACAACCTAATGGTGTAACAAAAGTTTTGTTGAAAATGAAAGCACCAAAAGATTACGAGAATTACACCATTAAACCATTAGTTATCTATTGGATGCCAGTTTCATTTGACGAAATAAAACCATTATCAAAAATATCTATAAAAGATTTCCATTTTCCATTTACGACAGAATTTGCTGAATTAGAAATATTTTCAGTATCTTTATATCTTCGTAACTTATATAAATTAGGCACAGAATATATTGATTTAGAAATGCCTATACTTGAACATAGAGTTAATTTGTTGAAAAATTTAACAAAATAAAATATCTTTCATTTTGGCATATAAAGTGATATTCTTTAGGTATGTCAATGCCAAAATTTAATGAAACAATGTTTCCAATATTAGACGTATTAAAAGACGGAAAACCAAGAAGTATAAAGGATATTTCTGATATTCTTTTAGAAAAATACTTTACTCTTACAGAAGAAGAAAAAAGAGAGGTTGTTTCAAGTGGCATATCAAGGTTTTATGATAGAGTTGGTTGGGGTAGAACATATCTTAAAAAAGCAGGGCTAGTATTTCAATCTAAAAAGGGTGCCGATGTTCAGATAACAGAAGAAGGGATAAAAGTTGTAAGTAGTGGAACTACAAAAATAGACCAAGATTTTCTATCAAAATATAATTCATTTGTAGAATTTAAAAAACCAAGCAATCAAAATAAAACTGAAGAATTATCGGAAACAGACAGTAGTCTTTCTCCACAAGACATGATAGACCAAGGATTTGAAAAGATAAGACAAACCCTAAAAAGTGATTTGTTAGAAAAACTCTATAAGATAAATCCATATTATTTTGAAAGAGTTGTTTTGGTTTTATTCAAAAAAATGGGATATGGTGATTTTCAAACAACACCAAAATCTGGTGATGGAGGTATAGATGGAATAATAAGCCAAGACTTACTTGGTTTAGATAAAATATACATACAAGCAAAAAGATATGGTGAGGGACATAAAGTTAGAGAGCTTGAAATAAGAAACTTTATAGGTGCTATGGATGGCGATGTCTCAAAAGGTATATTTGTCACAACATCAGGTTTTGATAATTCTGCTGTTGAAAAAGCTAAAAATTCTATTTCAAAAATAATATTAATTGATGGCGATAAATTAGCTGATTTAATGATAGAGCATAATATTGGCATTCAAAATAAAACTAATTACGAAGTAAAGGAAATTGATGATGATTTCTTTGAAGAAGAATAGCTTATGAAATATATTTGTATTGATTCTAATATTTATAGAAATATCTTTTCTCCATCAGATAAACTCCCAGAAGATATTAAGCAATTAATTGATAATCTAAATTCACAAGAAGAAACAAAACTAATTTTACCGTTACAAATCTCTCAAGAAGTTGAAAGAGATAGGTTTAATAGCTGGTATGAAACATCATTAAATGAATTTAAAAATAAGATAGATAAGCACAAAAAAGATATTGAGAATATAAAAAATAATTATAAAAAATTTAAATCTCACAAAGTTTTAATAAAGGAAATAGAAAAAGATACTAAAGATTTAGAAAAAATAGTAAAGGAATCAAAAACTAGATTTAAAAATAAAAAAAGTAAATCAAATAGAATACTTAAGGAGGTTTTTAGTAAGTGTGAAATAATAGATGAGAATAATGAAATTATAGAAAATGCTAACCTCAGAAAGTTGAAAAGAAATCCACCAAGAGATGGAGAGGATCATTTTGGAGATTGTATAATATGGGAATCATTAATAAGTTATTTTAAAAATAGACCAAACAAAACAAGAAGGGATAAGCTATTTTTAGTTTCAAATGATAAAACTGCTTGGGGGTATGATGGATTAGATAAATGGCTAGAAGAAGAATGGAAGAAAAAAACAAAATGCGGGATAGAGTTAGTTTATAACTTGTCTGATATCCCAAGTATTCCCAATAGAATACAAACAAAAATAAAAACAGAGGAAACAAAAAATCTTAAGGATAATATCATTAATGATTTTATTAATAGTAAAAGTTTCATGGATGCAGGTAAAAATATAGAAAAATTAGCAACAATTAAAAACCAATTAACAAAAGAGGATTGGCTAAAAATAGTAAAAGGATGTGTTTCAAATCATGAAATATACCAATCATTTTTTGTTCCACCAACCCTTAAGGAACTTATAAGCGGTGATGATTTTTTAGCGATAGATGAGATGGATATTATAGATGATGATTTGTGGAATAAATTTAAAAAAATGTTTTCTCTTGAATTAATAAGATATAAAGAAATTCCATTTTAGTTTAAATTTCTTTTTGCAACGCCTTAATAAACATTAACTGATTATGTAACCCTTTCATATAACTCTGATCAGATAGAATGGTTATAATAATCTCCTGTTCTGGGGACCCGATAAAAAGTCTTGTAACACAAGACTTTTTTCAGTACAAAATGGTTTAACCCAGACAGGAATCGAACTTTTAGGTTTTGACTCAAAAATAATTTTTTTATAAAATATTTATCGGTCACAAAATTATTAGTAATTTAATTAATAAACTATGTTAAATATAAAAAATAAGATTTATTTATTGGCTATTTTACTTCTATTTGCCGTTTCTTTTTTCTTTAGTTATTCAAAAGTTAATGCCCAAGATAAAAATATCGTGGAGCCTGTTATAGAAACAACTAAAACACCGAATGGAACAAGTATTGTGATTAATTTTCCAGAAGATTATTCGGGTAAAGTTGTTACCACCTATGACGGAAAAGAGTTCAAGACAACAACAACCCCAATAACAAAAAAAGAACTAGAAGAAATGAATAAGCAAATAGAAGAAAGAAGAAAAGCTATTCAAAAATTAATAGAGGAGCAACAAAAGATGTTTGATTTAATGTGGAAAAGTTTTTGGTTCTAATATAAAAATCACCCAATATTGGGTGATTTTTATATTATTTTACCTTTATTTGAATTTTCTTTTTGGTTTCATTTTCAAGTTTAGGTAAATTAATAGTTAATACTCCATTTTTAGTTTCAGCTTCTATCTTATCTTCATCAACCTTTACTGGCAATGAAAAACTTCGAGAGAAACTCCCACTTTCACGTTCATAACGATAATATTTCCTATCTTTATCCTCTTCTTTATTTTCTTTAGTCATTTGACCTGAGAGGGTTAAGACATTATCATTAATTTCTACAGAAACATCTTCTGCGGAAATTCCAGGAACATTAGCAGTAACAACAATTTCTTTTTCTGTTTCAGAGATGTTTACTTTTGGAAAACCTATATTACTTTTTGAAAAATTAGACATCATATTATGGTCAAATGGAGACCAAAATGATTCATCAAAAAGGTTATTCATAGCATCACGAAGAGATAAGAAATTGTGTTCTCCTTCAAATGGAATGATTGTATTTTTATTGTTTTTCATAAATAAATTAATTATTTAATTACTTACTAATATTCGACCATTGGATATTTTAATCCGGGAGGGTATTTTTTGTCAAGATTCATTTGCTTGTAGCGCCTTTATAAACATAAATTGATTATACAACCCTCTCATATAACTCTGGTCAGATAATATATTTATAATAATCTCCTGTTCTGGGACAATTTAAAAAAAGTAGTCTCGATAGGCTACTTTAAAAACATATTTCCTATTTCAATATAACTTGAAAGTTTTACTATTTCGGAATTGGTGTTCTCCTTATTTGGATCAAAAAGATATGAAGAAATAAAAGATGATGCTTTAAAAACTTCAGAAACTGAATCATCTATAAAGGCAACCTTTTCCCCTTTAATACTTTTAATAAAATCTATTTTAGAAACACCCAACCCGTTTGTATTCTTCCAGACACAATGAACCCCAGAAAAACAATTAAAAAAATATTTATCAATAATGGCTTGAATAAAAACTTTTTCAATTTCTTGTCTCGAGGTATCAACCCAAAGATTATAATATCCTGATAAAGATTTTATAACCTCTATCGAATAAGGGAAAAATTGCAAACTCCTACTCCAATCAAATGACAACCAGAAATTTTGGGCATAATCTAAATATACTTCACCTGGAGAAAGTTTCAATTCTGGTTTTTTAGAATTTAAAAACTTATCCAGCGAACTTGCATTTCCATGATGAAATTCTTCATAAGAAATACGCACTCTATACCTCTTCTCCAAATAGGAAATTGTTAAAGGACGAGACACCATTATAGTATCATCCCAATCAAAAAATAAATTAGGTTTCTCTTTCATACACTGTATTTTTAATATTTATTTTTTAGATCTTTTTCTTTTAAACTACCACCAAAACAAAAATAAGTAAAGAGTTCAATATCCTTTTGAATATTCTCTATATATCTAAAAAGTTATCCACAGTTTTATATATTGTGTTATAATTTATATGATATAATAAAACCGAAGGAGAAACATTTGAAAATTTTTTACAAAGTTCACCCAAACTTTATAAGGGATATAGTAACATAAGTAAAATATATAAATCAAAAAAATTAGTACATTTACAATGTTTGGATTATTATTAAAAATCCAAAAGTTCATTAAATAAAAGTTCTTTATAAAATAGGACCAAAAGCCTAGGAGCTAGCTCTCAAATATTTGAGAATTAACTCCTAGGCTTTTTCTTTTTATATTATAAAATCCAACAAATAATTGTTGGATTTTATTTTAACTATTTCTTTGAAACTTTTTTAACTTTCTTTTTAGGCATAGCATCTCTTTGGATTGCTTTCCAGTGTTTCTTGATTTCACTTACAACTTTTTCTAAATCTGCTTCATCAATATCTTTTAATTTGGCATATTTTGCTTTAACTGTATCTATAATATTGTGATACACAGGCTCTGTAATCTCTTTGGCTTGTTCTAGTTTTTCTATTATTTCACCCTTCATTTTTATTGCCCAGCCTTTTATTTCCTTACGATTTTTTTTTCCATTTGGACCAAACAAAATATATGCTGCAGCCCCAAGTGCGGCAACTCCTGCACCAATACCAATCATTGCACTTGTACTCACACCTTTTTTATCAGAAACTTTTTTTATCACATTTTTTTTATTATTTGAAATCATATGTTTAAAATAAATTATTAATAATTAGATTCTTCGTCTTCCTTCTTTTTTCTTTTACCAAAAAGAAGATTAAAGAGTGGGCTATCTAAAACCCTATCTCCCATTTCTGAAAAATTCTCTTCTACACTATCTGTAGCATTTTTTAATTTTCGAGAAACTTTTGCTAGGTTTATCATTATTTTAATAAAATAAATACCTGAAACAAAAAGAATCGAAGTTATCATTATAATAGAAACAGATGCTATAAAAAAGAATATTTCAGATTTAATAAAAGACTCCATGTTTATATTATAACACCTATTTACTCAAAACAAAAAGAAGATATTGCTCTAATCCGATAACAAAATCCTTTTTTCCTAAATGAGCGTCATGATACAAAGACACCAAAAGACTAGAATTCCTTTTTATTTCTTCCCTAGAAAATATATTCTGCCTTGCTTCTGAAATACTTCTTATTTTCCAAAATAAAATACCTGATATTTTTTCTGGTTCTACTCCCTTCTCAATAGCCTGATTAAACAAAACCCATGTTTTCATTTTATCTTTAACTCCAAAAGCATTTGCTATTTCAAAAGATATATTTGTTTCAAACTTCTTCTCTTTCTTTTCTTCAAAAAGTTTAAAGATAACAAATTCTCCATATTTTTTAATATTCGCAGAAGAAAACGAATCTTCTAAAAAAATAAAAATTGTTTCTGATTTTTGTAAATCTAATATTTCTTTTTTTGAGAAAGAATATTTTTCATCAAAGAAATTATCAACAACAATTATGGGTGAATCACCAAAAAGGCTTTTTATGTTTGAATATTCAAATATTTTTTCTTTTACTAATTCTTCTTTTTTAATAGAAAAAAACTCTTTATTTCCAAAAAGTTTTTTTATTTCTGCATTTTTAGATTTATTATCATTACCTGAAAAAATATAAATCATTTTAAATCTTATTTTTATTTTTATAATTTAGATAATCTTGTCCAAACTTTAATTCCAATAATTTTTCCTCTTTTTTAGCAAAAATAAACCTTATAATAAAATATGCGATTATACTTAAAAATACAGACATTGGGGAATTAATAACTAAAGCAAACCCTATTGTCAAAATAGTAACACCTAAATATGTTGGGTGTTTTATGTATTTATATAAGCCATTTGAAAAATTAAAATTATTTTCTTTATTACTAAGACTTTCTTTTTTAGAAATACTTGATGATTTTTGAGTTGAATAAACAACAATAGAACCTATAACCATCAAAATAAAACCGAGGTAAGAATATTCTGGCGTTGAAAAAATTTTAATATTCAAAAAAATATCAAAAATTACTCCTAAAATTAAACAAAACAAAACAACTCCATAAGAATGAGTTAGCACAAAATGAATCATTCCCGATTTATACTCTGTTTTTTTAATTTCATCTAAATTTTCGTTCATTTTTATATTTTATCATTATTTACTAAAGAAAACATTATTTTATTTCCCCCCAATTTTTACCATAACCAAAAGAAACAGCAAGTGGAACCTCATCCATCCCTCTGATAAAATCAACGGGAATAACTCCTATTAAAGATTTTTCTATAACAGAAATAGCTTCTTTTAATTTATCTTTCTTAATTTCATAAATTAATTCATCGTGAATTTGCATAACCAAATGAGCATCATTTAACAACGAATTCTTTTTTAAAGAATCTTCAGATTTTCTCATTCCTATTTTTATTATATCTGCAGTTGCGGTCCCTTGTATTGGAGCATTGACAGCCATTCTTTCTGTCATCGCCCTTATATAAGGTAAGGATGATTTTATCCCAGGAAAAAATCTTTTTCTACCAAAAAGCGTTTCCGTGTATCCATTTTTTTTAGCAAAATCTTTAATGCTTTCTAAATATGAAGCTATTGTTGGAAATTGTTTAAAATATGCATCATAAAATTCTTGAGCTTCTTTTCTTTCACACTTCAAATTCTCACGAAGAGCATTGACCCCCATCCCATATAAAATGCCAAAATTAATAACCTTGGCTCTTCTTCTCATCTCATATGTTATATCTTCCTCTTCAACATGAAAAACCCTAGCTGCAACAGCAGAATGTATGTCCTTGCCATCTTTAAAAGATTTAATAAAATATGAATCTTGAGATAAAAGAGCAGCAACACGAAGTTCTATTTGAGAATAATCAAAAGAAACCAAACAATAACCCTCTGGAGAAACAAATGCATTCCTAATATTTTTTCCTCTTTCACTTTTTATTGGTATATTTTGTAGATTTGGATTAGATGAAGCAAACCTACCTGTTGTTGTCCCTGTTTGTATAAAATTAGCATGAAGCCTCCCATCTTTTTCAATAAGATTAGGAATAGTATCAATATATGTAGATAGTAATTTTTGTAATTCTCTATATTCTAAAATCTTCTCAACAACAGGATGTAAATCTTTTAATTTTTCTAATTCACTTTCACGAGTAGATATTGCTCCCCCAGCACTCTTTTTTATACCCTTAATAGATAACCCTAATTTATCAAAAAGAACTTCGCTTAATTGTTTTGGAGAGTTAATATTAAATTCAAAATCAACAAGTTTCCATATATCTTTTTCTATTTTAGATAAATCTTTATGATAGTCTTCGCTGAGGTTTTTTAGATATTTAATATCAATTAAAATACCTCTTTTTTCCATCTTGTCGATAATATCAATTATTGGTTTTTCAATATTTTCATAAACATAAGTTAAATTATTTTTTTCTATATCTTTTTTTATTAAAGAAAAAGCATCTTTAAAATTACTAGAGTTTTTGTAATTAATAACATCATCAATCGACGGATTTGTTATTTCTGAATTCAAAAGCCATAAACCAATCTTTGCTTCTTCTTCATCTTTTTTATTTATTTTTTCATTTTCAAAATAATTATTTTTATCTATTTTATTTTTATCTTCAAATAAATTCAAAAAACGATTTTGTAAACTCTTGAATTCAATTTCTCTAAAAAAATCAGAAACTTTTTCTCTATCAACCCCATCTTTCCATTGTTTTTCTGGTAACACAAAATCAATTGGCGCATCTTTTCTAATAGTAGCTAAAGTTTTAGAAAAAACAGCTTCATCTTCACCTTCTTTTAAGATGTTAAAAATTCTTTCTGTTATTCCAATTTTTTTCCAATCTGTTAATTTTTTTTTATTATTTAAATCTTTATATAGTTCTTCTATTGTGTGATATTTTGAAATGAGAATTGTTGCGGTTTTTTCTCCTATCCCCTTTATTCCAATGATATTATCTGACGGGTCACCACGAAGCCCTTTATAATCTGGTAAATATTTCGGTAAAAACCCAAACCTTTCTATTACTTTTTTCTCATCATACAAAATAGTATCATTTATCCCCTTTTTGAGAGTATAAACTTGAATTTTTTTATCCTCAATAAGTTGGAGGGTATCCATATCCCCAGAAGCAATTATTATATCTAAAGTAGGAATAGATTTTAATTTTTCGGATATTGTTCCTAGTAAATCATCGGCTTCAAACCCCTCACATTCATAAGTTGGTATTGAAAAAGCTTTAAAAAAATCTTTTGATTTTATTATTTGAGAAACAAGTCCATCATCAGCCTTTGCTCTACCTGCTTTATATTCCTTATATGCTTCATGTCTAAAAGTTTTTTTAGGCAAATCATAACAAGCTACAATATAATCAGGAGAAATTTCAGAAATAATTTTCATTATCATAGTAGAAAGTCCATAAATAGCACCCGTTGGCTCCCCTTTACTATTTATAAACTCAGGTAGTGCGTGATATGCCCTATGTATAATCGCGTGAGTATCTAGAATAACTATTTTTTTATTATTTCCCTTTATTTTACCCATATGTTAATTATAGCACCCCACAAAAATATCTTAAACAAGCACTAATTTAATAGTACTTGTTTTAATATTCTATGATTCTAGTATCTTCATTTTTGTGAAAAAGACTTATTTTTATTGCCCAGTCTGGAATATAATTTTCTACCATTTCTGGCCATTCAATTATAATTATGTTGTCTTTGTCTTGTATAATATCTGACCACCCTAAAACATTCAAATCTTCACCTTTTTCAAACCTATAAGCATCTATATGAATTAATTTTTTCCAAGTATCATCTTCTATATCATAAATTTTCATTATGACAAAAGTTGGTGAAATTATTTCTTTCTTTACTTTAAAATTTTTGGCTATTTCTTTGGTTAAGGTTGTTTTTCCTGCACCTAAATCACCAGAAAATGCTAAAATTGTAGCCTTATCTTTTTTATTAGATTTAGCATTATTTATAATATCTTCTCCTATATTTTTTAAATCTTTCTTTTTAAATTCTTTCTTCTTCATATCCGTATAATAACACACCCCGATATAAATCGGGGTGTGTTATTATTTAATTATTATTTTGTTCAGAGGAAACTCTTTTTTGATAAATAGATCTTGCTATTAATATTATTAATAATATTAATAATATTATTAATAACCATCCAATCAATCCAAATCCCCAAAATCCACTAAAGAATGCGGACGCCCCTAAATTATTAACGTTTGTCTTTGGCATATTTAGAACATAAGCAATTGCATTTTCTTGAGCTCCATTTTTATTTGTATAAACAAGAACAGCAGAAGATACGATTTTAGCTAAATTGTCAGGAAGAGAATCAACACGAGCCTCAAGATACACAACACCATCTTCTCCTGGAATTAAATCATCCAACTCAACAGAAAGTATATGTGTATCATTTGAATATGTGCCTTCTGATGCATTTGTTATAAAAATACCTTCTGGAACAACAACCTGAAGAACGACATCTTCAAGAGTAGCTTTTCCTATATTTTTATATTCAACTGTATAATCAATATAATCTTTTCTACCTAAATATTCATATCTGTTTTCAATAGAAAGCATAACTGGAGAATTTTCTCCATAAACAGTAGTACCTCCACCCACAACAACCTGTCTTATTACTTCTGTTGTAGTATTTGTATAATTATTATTATAATTATATCCTAATGTTCTAAATGTTTGAATTGCTCCATAAGCAGTGCCACCTGAATTATCTGAAACAGCTCTAAAATAATAAATTGTATTAGGCGCTAAACCAGAAACATATTCACTAAAATTTGCATTACCGCTTACTTTTACTGACTTTGTTCTATTACCAAGAGCTGTTGTTGTGCCATATTCAAAATATGCATTTGAATTTATTGAACTAGTTGAGCCAGTTATTAAACCATTTAAAGATGCTGAGTTTTGAGTAAGACCTGTTGCTATTGTTGTAACTGTTCCAACATTATAAACTGTTTGCTCTTCAGAATCTCCAACCCTGATGGTTAAAGATTTTGTTTCTTTGTCTCCGTCTTCGCCATAAGCCCTAAGTACATATGTTGTTGTAACTCTAGGATAAACCTTGTAGCTATCATCTTCATCAACGTCTCCAATATTTGAAATAGACAAATCTTCACATCCTGTTGTTCTCCATTTTAAAGTAACACCATCCCCTTTACTTATTGAGCTACTGCTTGAAGTAAAACTATCTATTTCACAGTAATCGCTATCGTCATCGTCATTATTATCATCATCTACATATATTTTTACATTTTTTGTTTGTTTTGTTTTTCCGCTATCATAAGCTGTTAGTGTATAAGTCTTATCACTGCTAGGATAAACACTCTTGGTTCCACTACTAGAAACAGTACCAATTCCAGAAATGGAAATATAATCACAATCTTCAACATTCCAAACAAGAACTGCTTTATCGCCATCTTCTATGGAAGTATCCTTTGCATAAAAATCAACAATAGAACATTCATATTCTGGGGTTGCACTTACATTTATTTTCAAACTTCTAGTTGGTTTTGTCCAAGACGAAGCATTTCCTGTTAGTGTATATGTTGTAGTTTTTGTAGGATAAATTGTTTTTTCTCCAGTTGAAGGAAGGTTTGTTCCTATGTTTGAAATATTAACTGAAGTACAATTTTCTGTAGACCAAGATATGGTCACAGCATCTCCTTCTGTTACAGAAGTATCATTTGCCCCAAAGTTAATAATTGAACAAATATAATTAGCTGAATCAGAAACAGAAACACTTAAACTTCTTGTTGGTTTTGTACCAGATGAAGTATTACCTGTTAGTGTATATGTTGTGGTTTTTGTAGGATAAATTGTTTTTTCTCCAGTTGAAGGAAGGTTTGTTCCTATGTTTGAAATATTAACTGAAGTACAATTTTCTGTAGACCAAGAAAAAGTTACAGAACCTCCAACAACAACAGAGCTTTCATTAACACTAAATGAATTTATGGAACAAACATAATTAGAAGAATTATTAACATTAACAACTAATGATCTTGTTTGAGTTGTACTACCTGATTTTATTGCACTTAAGTTATATGTTGTATTTTTTGTAGGATACACAGTCTTACTTCCAGATGAAGCTAAATTACTTCCAACACCAGAAATATTTACATAAGTACAGTTTTCTGTTTCCCAAGAAAGAGTAACTGATTCACCTGTAGTAACAGTTGTTTCGTCTGCCTCAAAACTTATTATAGAACATGAATAAGTAGGAACTGTTTCTTTCTCACAATATGAACCATTCCAATCTGTACCAGAAGTACAAGATGCATTAACAGAAACAGAATCTAATTGAGTTCCATTATTGTAAAGATAGTATGTTGATGATCCGTATGAAACAGGAACTGTTTTTGTTCCATTGTTTGATGTAGCAATTGTTGTACCTGATTTTGTTACAGCAGATGTTCCAACAGGGTTTTGTGTTGTCCAAGTTAATGTTGATGAACATGTACTATTTCCTTGACTGATTGTACAAGATGAAGGTGATGCAGAGATTGTACCTGTAGGGTTAGAAATTATTATCTCTTTCTCACAATATGAACCATTCCAATCTGTACCAGAAGTACAAGATGCATTAA
>CAYUOT010000006.1:25160-28792 GCA_964446475.1 uncultured Candidatus Saccharibacteria bacterium
TATTTCCTTGACTGATTGTACAAGATGAAGGTGATGCAGAGATTGTACCTGTAGGATTTTTTACATCATATGTGCAAGGAAGTGACTTGCCATAATTATTTGCATTTGTATCTTTACATAATTCTTGAACAACATTATTACTTACATTAAAAGAAACAACTACAGAGCCTTGTGTTGACCACCCTGAAGCTATATCACCTATATATAAACCTCCACTCAAAACTTCTCTGCCGTTTTGACCAGATAATAAACTAGAGTTTGTAGATTTTTGATTTGGGTACCATTTTGTAGAACCAAAACTTAATTTTTGAGCACTAGGAATATAAGCAGTAACAGAACCGGAAACACTCCCTTGATCAGAAGTTATTCTCCCTGTAAATTTTTGAGTACTTCCTACTGTGCCTGTTGGAGCATCTAAAAGAATCTTAACATTAGTTGCTTTTTCTGTGCTTGTATTATGATAATAAATTCTAACATTGATTGTGTCTCCTGCTTCTGCTTGTAAAGAAGAAAGAGGCCAACATGGGTCTTCGTGCCCATCACCTGTTGTGTGATTTGCTATTGAAACAGTTTTGCAATCATTACTTGCTCCATTCCAAAGAGAAGAAGCAAAAACCTCTTTTGTTGAAATAAAAGAAGCAAAAATGAAAACAAAACTAATTATTCCGACTATTATTTTTTTCATATTTTTATAATATTTATAATTTTTTATAATTTACGACTTAACTAACATTTATTTTTACAATTTTAAACCCTCAACATAAAAGTTAAAGACTTAAAAAAGTAAGGGAGAGGTTTCTCCCTACTAATTTTTTTTAAAGAACTAATCTCCTGTTGGGGATCCTGTTGGACCACCCACATCCACACTACCACCATCATAAGTTGGTGTACCACTAGGACCTCCTGTGTCTGATGGAGGAGTATTGTTTTCCCCTCCGTGAGTTGGTGTACCTGTTGGTCCTCCATTATCTACTGGTGGTTTTTCTCCTTCTCCGTGAGTTGGTGTACCTGTTGGTTCACCATCCGTGTTTGGTTTTGGAATTGGGGTTATTATAATATCTTGCTTTTTGTTTGCAAGATACATAAAACCACCCAATATAGCCCCTGCAATCGCTACTGTTGGAACAACAATATGCCACCAGCGAACTTTACCGTTCTCTATCCTTAGTCCTTTGGTTTTAGGAGATACTGGCGGTTGAAATTTATAATAACTTAGAGTATCAAAAACATGTTTATGAATTATTGTATCTGAAACATGTTTATGAATGACACTATCTGTTTTAAAAACCTCAACTTCAACCCTTTTTTCAACCTCAACTATTTTAACCATAGTGACGGGTCGAATAAATTCAATCTTATTACCACATATGGCGGCAAAAATTTCACCCTTAGTATTTTCATATACTATTTCTCCTTTCGGAAAAATAATATAGTTGCGATCGAATTTATTATGCTCACCATCTACAAAGCGAACATAGTGTTCGGCTTTAAGACGACGATTAATAAAACCGTCAATCTTACCACCTTCGTAGATGGTTTTAGCTTCCGGTCTTTTGTCCCACAGAGCTCCTTTAGTTATATAATCATAACCATCAGTTCTGACAGTACCATATATAACTTCATCTTGTGCCATAGAAACTAATCCAATGACAAGAAAAACCAAAAACATTATTCTTTTCATTTTTTTTAAATTATTTAGTTTTACTTCAAAAAATACCGTCAAATAAAACAAATGACTGTAACATTTGAAGTAAAACTAGAATAATCTCATTCAATTAAATGTTATCATATTTGAGTCTATTTGTCAAGTATAAATATATACCCCTTTAGAGTATACTATCCTTATATGGTAATAAATTTTGATGAAGAAAAACAAGAAAAAGGAATGACTGACTTAAAAGAACAGCAGGAAGAAGATCTAATAAAAGTATTGGCAGAAGAAAAATACAACCTTCCTTACGTAAACCTATCTGACCTCTCAATTGAAAATGAAGCGCTAAGAATAATATCCGAAAAAGATGCTATTGATAAAAAAATAGCTCCTTTTAAAATACTAGGTAAAGATGTTTATGTTGCAGTGAGATCCCCTATTGAAAATGAAATGGCTCAAATCAAAAATAAATTAATGGAAAATGGATATGTTGTACATTTTTACATGGCATCAATTAAAAGTTTAGAGAAAGTTTGGGAAAGATATACAGAAATATCTTTTGCTTCAGAATCTAAAGCTGGAACTATTTCTATTCCACAAGAAGTCTTAAAAAAAATAATGAGTCATGTTAAAAACATAAACGACATCAAGGAGTCTGTAACAAAAACACTAGGGGATAACACCCACACTACATCAAAAATACTAGAAATTGCTATTGGTGGAGCAATTTCAATAAATGCATCTGATATACACTTTGAACCAGAAGAAGATTTTGTTAGACTTAGGTTTAGATTAGATGGGGTATTACAAGAAGTTATCCAAATACCTCATTCTGCTCATAAATTAATAAATTCTCGTATCAAATTACTTTCTGGATTAAAAATAACATCTGCTGCCATAGCACAAGATGGGCGCTTTAGTATATTTTTAGACCAAGATGAAATAAATATGCGTGTATCAACAATGCCTGGTTCATATGGAGAATCTATTGTTATGCGTATATTAAATCCAAAATCAATAAAATTAAAACTTGAAGATATGGGAATAGAACCTAGTTTATTTGAAATATTTATGAGGGAAATAAACAAACCAAATGGTCTTATTTTACTAACAGGACCAACAGGTTCAGGTAAAACAACAACACTTTATTCTTTTCTACAAAAAATATATTCTCCTGAAATAAAAATTATAACTATTGAAGACCCTATTGAATACCACCTCCCAGGAATAACCCAAACACAAACAGATGATGAAAAAGGCTATACTTTTTTAAATGGATTAAGAGCAGCCCTTCGCCAAGACCCAGATGTAATAATGGTGGGAGAAATAAGAGATAGTGAAACAGCAAAAATTGCAGTTGAATCTGCTCTTACAGGGCACTTGGTTTTTTCAACATTACATACAAACAATGCTGCTGGAGTAATACCACGTTTAATAGATTTAGAGATAAATCCTAAAATACTTGTTTCTGCTCTTTCTTTATCAATAGCACAAAGACTTGTTAGAAAACTATGCCCTGATTGTAAAAAAGAAAGAGTTCCAAACGAAGAAGAAACAAAAATAATTAAACTTATAACAGAAAATGGACAAAAATATGGTAAAGATTTCTCAAAATATGGAATAGATTTAAATAATATAAAAATATACGACCCTATTGGTTGTGAGAACTGTAACAACACTGGCTATCATGGGAGAATTGGTATTTTTGAAGCAATAAATAATGAAGAAAATATTGAAAAAATAATTCCTCAAAACCCAAGTGAAAGAGAAATAAAAGTTGTTTCAGCAAAACAAGGGTTTTTGGATTTAAAAGAAGATGGTTTAATAAAAATTATGAAAGGATTAACTTCTTTTAATGAAGTTGGGGGTGTTGTAGATTTTTATGAAGAATAAAAAACACCCCATTGGGGTGTTTTTTATTTAAACAGAAAACATAAATCTCTAAATAATCCTTTAAAAACATATAGTTATTAAAGTAATA
>CAYUOT010000007.1:0-27578 GCA_964446475.1 uncultured Candidatus Saccharibacteria bacterium
GAACCTCGAATAACGGCTTAGAAGTCCGCAGTTATATCCATTTAACTACAGGGGCATATTTATCGTCAGACTTTGTGTGCGATGAGGGGCTTGGTCACTCATAATTTTCTGCTGAAAATTTGCTCGACCCCGACTCGGCTCGTCAGCCTCCGTCTTTCAATCCCTCACTTTTGACTAGTGTCAAGCATTGTGCGCGATGAGGGACTTGAACCCCCGACCTTCTCAGTGTAAATGAGTTGCTCTACCAACTGAGCTAATCGCGCATATTTGGACTTAAATGCTGGTAACTTATACAGTAAGTATACTTACTGGAACTATAATATCATATTTTTAAAAAAACTCAATAATATGTTAGGATGTGTTTATGAAAATCAATATTCTCTACGAAGACAAAAATTTAGTAGTTTTAGATAAGCCTGCAGGTATTTCTGTTCACCAAGATGGTAAAAACAAAAAAATAAAGACTATTGCTGATTGGATACAAGAAAATTATCCTAAATTAGAAAACATAGGGGAGCCAATGGAGATAGAATATAAGGGTGAAATAATTAAAATTTCCAGACCAGGCATTGTTCATAGATTAGATAGAGAAACTTCCGGAGTTTTAATTATTGCCAAAAATCAAAAAACTTTTCAATTTTTAAAAGACCAATTTCAGAATCATGAAATAAAAAAAGTTTATCAAGCTTTTGTCTATGGGTATGTTTCAGACCCCAAAGCTTCACTTTTGACAGGTAAGAGGGGAGTTATAAATGTTCCTATAGGTCGTTCACCTAAAGATATAAGAATGTGGACAGCAGGTAGGGGGGCGAAAGAACCACTCCGCGAGGCAATAACTGAATATAGTGTACTTCAAAGATTTGTGGATAATGAAGAAATGAGTAAAGACAATAAACATCAATTTTCTTATGTTGAGTTTTATCCCAAAACAGGAAGAACTCATCAAATTAGAGTTCATTCTAGATATATTAATCATCCAATAGTTTCTGATCCTCTGTATAAAGGAGAAAGAGAAAATGCACTAGGTTTTAAAAGACTTGCTCTTCATGCAAAAAATATTACCTTTAAACTTCCAGAAGGAAAGGATGTGACAATAGAATCTCCACTGCCTTCTGATTTCAAAAAAGTAGTAAGGGAATATACAAAATAAGTATTTTATTGTTATATATAATCAATTTCTATTATATATTTATATATAATAAATTTCTTGCTTAAAATAGCTATATATGATATAGTACCCCCTATGGAAATAACAAAGAAACAATTTACACCAGTTTCTCAGGAAGATCGAAAAAGTCTTGATTTTAAGGCTGGCGATACTGTTCGTGTCTATGTCAAAATCTTAGAAAAAGGTAAAATAAGATTACAGGCTTTTGAAGGTCTTGTTCTGTCTAGAAAGCATGGCACAGAATCAGGAGCAACATTTACTGTTAGAAAAGTTGCTAGTGGGGTAGGAGTAGAAAGAATTTTTCCTTTATACTCTCCAAACATCGATAGAATTGAAATATTAAAGAAATCAAAAACTCGCAGAAGCAAACTTTACTTCATAAGAGAAAAGGCTGTTAAAGAAGTTAAAAAGAGACTAAAGAGTATAACTCTTTCAAAAGAAATAAAATCTTCTTCAGTTGAAGAAACTAAAGAGAGTGATGATATAAAAAATAACGAAGAATAAAAATAAAACCTGAGTAATCAGGTTTTATTTTTATTGATTGATAAAAAATAAAAAATATTTTATACTCTCTCTTGTATGCGCAGGTGTTGAAACTGGTAGACAAGCACCCTTGAGGTGGGTGTGCCGTAAGGTGTGGAGGTTCAAGTCCTCTCCTGCGCACAAACAAAAAATGTGCAAAACTAAATTAATTTTATTAATTTAGTTTTGCACATTTTTTGTTTATTTCTATTTTAAAAATGTTATAATAAATTTATGATAACAGATGAACTAATTTCGTATATTAAAAATCAATTAAAAAATGGTAACTCTGAAGAACTAATTAAGCAAAGACTTTTAAATGTTGGATGGATTCTTTCTGATATTGATGAAGGTTTTTCAAGTGTTCTTTCTGCAATAAAAGAAGAACAAATGAATAAAAAAATTGACCCCTATAGAGAGTTAACAGAAGAAGATGAAGAAGATTTTTTAGCGAAAAAAAGAAAAGAAATTGAAGAAAATATAAAAAAGAAAATAGAGGAAGATACTCCATTTGTTTGGACTCCTGTTAAAATAAAACCTGTGACTGAGGAATCTTTCCCATCAAAAGAAGATTCTCCTAGGGTTTTTATGACAGCGTCTTCGTTTAGAGAAAAAAAAGAAGAAATATCTATCCCAAGCACTCCAGTAGAGGGTGTCTTGTTTGCCCCAAAAGATGATAATACCCCTTTTATAAAAGAAAAAGAACCTGTTAAATTAAATAATATTAATAATTTTGATGGTATTTCTAAAAAATTTATACCTGAGCAAAAAATATCTACTCCAGTTATTTCTGATTCTCTAGACAAAAAAGAAATTCCAGAAAAAAGTAAACACAAAACTGCTTTAGTTATGAGTATTTTTTTGGTATTGTTGGTTTTGATTGGTGCTTTAACTTTTGTATTAATGAAGGGATATATAAAATCAGATTGGTTAAATATTTCTTTTATTAAAAAAGATCCAAAAGTTTTAATATTAAATAATTCTCAAAAACTTTCTTCTCTTGATTCATATAAAACAGAAACTCTAATAAATATATCTGCTCCAACTTTTGCAGATATATCAAACAGTATAATATCTGGGCAAGATATGTTTTCTGCGGATAGAGATTCTATAAGTGTTAAGGCTATGGGTATTATGTCTAAAAAGAATGAAAGCACTTTGTATGATAGTTTGATTACCACAAGAAGTTCTATTTTAGAAAATCCAATTATTACAAATATAAAAAGCTCTGATTCAACAGTGTTTGTTTCTATTCCAGATCTTTCTGAATTGATGGGCAAAAAATCCCCATCACAAATGGTTGTTCAAATAAAAGAGGAAGAGAAGGGAATCTTGGCTTCTTTGTTAGAAGAAGAAATTGGAATTATTTCAAAAGATATTGATTTATATAAAATTCTTTCTGGTGGATTTTCTTCTTATATTACAAAAGACTCTCTTTCAAAATACGATAATTTTATAAATACAATTTCTATTGTTGAAAAAGAAAAAGAAATAATAAAAGGGGTAGAGACATATCATTATGATATAAATACAAACAAAGAGTCTTCTCGAGATTTGGTTAAAGAAATTGCAAAGAATTTTATTAATTCTGAAATAGATTCTATTGAAAAAGAAAGGATTAATAACATGCTCGGTTCTTTGTCTATAAATTCTTTTGAGGTTTGGATTGGTAAAAATGATAATAATATTTATCAATATAAAATAGGATTAAAGGTACCTTTGTCGAAAGTCCTTGCTTTTGAAGATTCAAGTTTAGGGGATAATGAGGTTTTGATTGATTGGACTACAACATATTATGATTTCAATATCCAAAATGAAATAATCTTACCTCAAGATTTTTATTCCTTGGATTATTTTGGTAAATCCTTTAAAAACATTAAATTAAAAAATGAAGTAAGTGAACTTTCTTCTTTGTTTAAAACATATTTAAATGCAACAGGTAGTTTTGGTAAAATATCAAATAAAGGTAATTGTGTAAATCCCACATCTGGCTCGGTTTTTTCTCCAACTGGTCATACTAAAAATGCCTCTTTGGTTGTAGGGGATATAGCTCTTAAAATGAATGATATTTTGAACAGAACAAATTCTAATGGTATTTGTTATTCTGATTCTAATTCATGGGCAGTTTCTGTTCCTCTTGAAAGTGAATTTCAGTCATATTTTTGTTTGGATAATACAGGGGTTTCAAATATCTTAACGACAGAATTAAATAGCACTAAGTGCGGGGTTCAATAAGTTATTAAAATCTTTGATTTTTTCGCTTTTTTCTGGTATAAAGGTGATTGTTCTGCTTATGTAGAAGAATATGGTGCCTATAGTGTAATGGTTAGCACTAGAGTTTGTGGAACTCTCAGTCTGGGTTCAAATCCCAGTAGGCACCCCAAATAATAAATAGAAAATTGAGTAGTTTAAATACTCAATTTTTGTATTTACATTTATTTTTTTGTGATATAATGTGTGTATTATGGAAAATTTAAAAAATAACAAGTTTGCTTTTATTAGTGGTGCGTTAATAGTTTTTGCAATTTTAATTTCAGGCGCGCTTTTTATCTCAGCTCAAAGTTTTTCAAAACAAGGATCTTATGTAGAGGTTAAGGGTCTTTCTGAAAGAATTGTTAAGGCTGACACAGCTATCTGGTCTATGGGATTTGAAGTTAAGTCAAATGACGTAGATACTCTTTATGCGGACATAGAAAAAAATATAAATACCATAAAAACTTTTTTGAAAGAAAAAGGTTTTGAAGATAGCGAAATAAATATTGCACCTGTAAATATTTATCAAGACACATACAGAGATGCATCTTTTAGGTATAATTCTAATAATAATATTTCTGTTTATACTAAAAAGGTTGATCTTGCAAAATCTATATCAAATGAAACACTTTTGCTTGTTAAAAAGGGTGTTGTTTTGAGTAATAATTATATTTCTTTTGAATTTTCTGACTTAAATAGCATAAAACCAGAAATGTTATCTGAAGCCATAAAGAACGCAAAAGATACAGCTGTTAATTTTGCAAATAATTCTGGTTCATCTGTTGGTAGTGTTTCAAGAGGCAACCAAGGCGTGTTTGATATCACAGATAAAGATCCAGGGTCTCCTGAATACAAAAAGATTCGTTTAGTTTCAACCTTAAGATTTCTTTTAGATTAACATAATAAAAACCTAGAATAATATTCTAGGTTTTTATTTTTATTGGACTATTTTAATGAAAAAGAATATATTATTTATATAGGAATTATAAATAATATATATAAATTATATGGCTAGAATTATAGGTAAAGGTTATTCTTACAATGATGTTTTAATTGTTCCAAAATATAACAGAGTTTCTTCTCGTAGAGATGTTGTTTTCCAAACAAGGGTAACTAAAAATTATTCAATTGATATTCCCGTTATTGTTGCTAATATGGATACAATTTGCGAAAGTAAAATGGCTATTGCAATAGGTAGATTGGGAGGATTAGGTGTTATCCATAGGTTTTTAACTATTAAAGATCAAGCCAAAGAAGTAGAGAAGGTTAAAAAAAATAATCTAATATGTGCTGCGGCTGTTGGTGTGAAAGATTTTGAGGAGAGAATAAAAGCACTAGACAAAGCAGGTGTTAATATTTTAGTTCTAGATGTTGCACATGGTCACTCAAAAAAAACTGGTAA
Source organism: uncultured Candidatus Saccharibacteria bacterium (assembly GCA_964446475.1). Taxonomy (GTDB): domain Bacteria; phylum Patescibacteriota; class Minisyncoccia; order Phycocordibacterales; family UBA9973; genus UBA8515. The sequence goes on from CAYUOT010000007.1 coordinate 5,346, forward strand.
AACTTTAGATTATATAAAAGAAAAATATCCGCATATTGATGTTATGGTAGGGAATGTTGCAACAAAAGATGCCGCTGAATATTTTATAAGCAAAAAAGCTGATGCCATAAAGATTGGTATTGGTCCAGGTTCTGCTTGTACTACTAGAATTATGACAGGTGCAGGTGTTCCTCAAGTTACAGCAATAATGGATGTTTATGAGGCAACACAAGGTAGGGTTCCTATTTGTGCAGATGGAGGGCTTAATTGTCCTGGTGATGTAGTTAAGGCTATAGGAGCAGGAGCAGACACTATAATGAGTGGAAGTTTTTTTGCGGGAACAGATGAAACTCCAGGAAAAATAATAACTCGAAATGGAAAAAAGTTTAAAGAATATAGAGGGATGGCAAGTTTCCTTGCGACTATAAAAAAATTAAAATTAGATGGACAAAAAACAAAAGAAGATGTTCATGTGGAGGGTGAAGCAATGATCATCCCTTACAAGGGATCTGTTTCAAAAGTTATAACCAAGATATTAGGTGGTCTTTCTTCAGGAATGACATATGTTGGGGTTAAAGATATTGATTCTTTAAAAGGGAAGGTAGATTTTATTGAAATGACAAGTGAAGGGTATAAAGAAAGCACTGCTCATGGTTTAAATACAAAATAAATCATAAGCTTTTATTTTTTTTATTTGGTATAATATATTTATTATTAATAATTATATTATTTTCTATGTTAAAAGGATTTAAACAATTTATTTTAAGAGGCAATGTCGTTGATTTAGCTGTTGGTGTGGTTATAGGTGCTTCTTTTGGTTCAGTAGTTACTTCTTTAGTTGAAGATATTCTAACTCCATTAATAGGAGCTATTATAAAGTCCCCAGATTTTTCACATTTATATTTTGTTTTAAATGAAAGCAAATTTATGTATGGTGAATTTTTAAATGCTTTAATAGCATTCTTAATTGTGGCTGTCGCTGTTTATTTTTTTGTTATTACTCCAATAAATTCTCTTGTTAATAAAACAAGAAAAGAAAAACCAATAGACCCAACTACTAAAAAATGCGGAAAGTGTATGAGTGAAATACATATAGATGCAACAAAATGCCCATTTTGTACATCTGATATTATTTAATTTTTTAAAATGGGGAATAGTAATAAAAAATTAAATAAAAAAGAAGTTGTTGTTATGATTAGTGGGGGATTTGATCCTATTCATATTGGACATATTAGATATATGAAAGAGGCCAAGAAATTAGGGGACAAACTTATTGTTGCTTTAAATAATGATAATTGGCTTAGAAAAAAGAAAGGTAAAGAATTTATGGGAGAATTAGAAAGAAGAGAGATTATTGAAGCGATAAGTTTTGTTGACAAGGTTGTTATTTCTTGTCACGAAGAAAATGATGAGGATAAAAGTGTGTGTAGGGAAATAAAAAAGATAAAACCCGATATTTTTGCAAATGGTGGGGATAGATTTGCTGATAATATTCCAGAGTTTCAGCTTTGTAAAAGTATGGGGATAAAAATGATTTTTAATGTTGGCAGAGGAGGAAAGATTAGAAGCTCCTCGGATCTCCTAAAAGATTATTCTAAAAAGATTAATAAAAAGTAGTATGAATAATATAATTAAATCATTTATACCAAGTTCAGTATTCCCTATATTATTTTTTGCAATTACATTAAATATTCTTAGAATATTGATTTGGGGGAAAACCTCATATTTTTATTTATTGTGGAATATCTTTTTAGCTTTCGTTCCATATTTGTTAAGTTTAATTTTTTTTAATTTATATAAGATTAAAAAAATAAATACTTTTTTGTTAATAATAGGTTTTATTTTTTGGCTATTGTTTATTCCCAATGCACACTATCTTATTACAGACCTTATTCATTTAGACGAAGTCAAACATGCTCCAATTCTATATGATTCTTTTTTGGTTTTTAGTTCAGCATTAGTTGGTCTTTTGTTTGGAGTATATTCTTTAAGTCACATAGAAAATATTATAAAAGAAAATTTTTCTATAAAAAAGACAAAAATAATAATGTTTAGTATTATTATTTTGATAGGTTTTGGTATTTATTTAGGGAGATTCTTACGATTTAATAGTTGGGATTTTTTTGTAAACCATTTTTCTTTGTGGAAAGAAATGCATATTATTTTTTCGGGAGTGAATAATTTTTATAATGTTTTACTTTATACACTCTTATTTTCTTCTTTTATATATGTTTCTTTTGAAATGTGGAAAAAAATAAAAATGGATGAGTAGTTTTTAGACCTGTTTTATTTATTTGTGTTATAATAAAAACATGAAAGACAATCTTGATATTTATGAAGAAAAAAGGCCATGGGGGAATTTCCGTCGATTTACAGACAATGAAATTTCAACTGTAAAGATTATAAATGTTAACCCAAATCAATCTCTTAGTCTACAAAGCCATAACTATAGATCAGAATTTTGGAAAGTAATAAAAGGTAGTGGATTTTTTGAGATTAATGATAATAAATATCAAGTCTATGAAGGGGATGAAGAATATATAAAAGCAAAAACTAAACATAGAATATCATCAAGTGATACTGGTATCGTTATTCTTGAAATATCTTTTGGTAATTTTGATGAAAATGATATCATTCGCTATGAAGATAATTATGGGCGTATTTAATTTTTTAATCATGCCAATTGCAAAAAATAAAACAATAAAAAATACAAAAGTTGATTCTGTTCTAATAAAAAAAAGAAAGAAAATTATTACTGATGTTAAAAAAATCCCAAAAAGTTATCTAAAGAAGATTGCTGATGTTTCTTCCCGTGTTAAAAAGAGTATTGTTAAAAAACTTGAGGTAAAAAAAGTTTCTAAAAAAATAAAACTAAAAAGTCCTGTTTTAAAAAATGAAAAGGTTTTTTCTAGTAAAAATATTAAACTGAAGAAAATACCTAATAACCCAATTATTTCTCCATCGTTTTATTCTTGGGAGTCAAAAGCTACGTTTAACCCCGCCGCGCTTATTTATGATGGAAAAGTACATTTAATATATCGTGCGATAGGTGAAGATGATTCTTCTGTTTTAGGTTATGCTGCTAGCTATGATGGTTTAAATATAGAAGATAGACCTTCTTATTTTGTCTATAAAAGGTTTCAGGAATTTATCAAATCTGGTAAAAAGCTAGAATATGATTCAGGTGGGGGGTGGGATGGTGGGTGTGAAGACCCCAGATTAACACTTATTGATGATACCATATATCTTATTTTTACAGCATTTGATGGTTGGAGTTCTATCCGTCTTGCTCTTACTTCTATATCTCTCTCTGATTTTAAAAATAAAAAATGGAATTGGAAAAAAACAGTTTTAATATCTCCTCCTGGAGAAATTCATAAAAATTGGGTTCTTTTCCCAGAAAAAATAAATGGGAAATTTGCAATAATGCATAGTATTTCCCCAAATATTTTAATTGAATATTTTGATGATTTAGATGAATTAAATGGTAATAATTTTATAAAGAGTTATTATCATAATAAGCCTAATTGGGGGAAAGAGTGGCATTCTAAAGTTAGGGGGATAGGACCAACCCCAATAAAAATAGATGAAGGGTGGCTTGTTTTTTATCATGCAATGGATAAAAATGACCCAGACAAATATAAATTAGGTGCTATGATTTTGGATTACAAAGACCCTACAAAGATTTTACATATATCAAAAAATCCAATACTTGAACCAGAAGAAGAATATGAAAATAATGGTTTGAAATGGGGGGTTATATATTCTTGCGGTGCAGTTGTCAAAGATAATGAAGTTTTAGTTTATTATGGGGGGTCTGATCAATTTTGTTGTGTTGCTAAAATTAATTTGAATGAATTAGTTGAAGGGTTGAAAAATACAAAACAATTAAAATTAAAAAAAGTTAATAAAAAAAATAAAAAATAATTTATGTATGTAGTTAAAAGATCTCAATCAAATCCAATACTTTCTCCAAATAGAGATCATTATTGGGAAGAGTTTGCAACCTTTAATATGTGTCCCATTAAACATAAAAATGGGAATTATTTTGGTTTTTATAGAGCCATTTCTGCAGTTGACAGAATGTCTAAAGACCAACAACAAATTTCAATAATTGGTATATGTAAAAGTAAAGATGGAATTGATTTTGAAGAAAGAAAACCTTTTATAACTCCTGTTGAAGAATGGGAAGCTCATGGATGTGAAGATCCGAGAGTGACTTTTTTTGAAGGTAAGTATTATATATTTTATACAGCTTTATCTAGATATCCATTTGGACCTGAAGGTATCAAAATTGCCGTGGCTGTTTCAAATAATTTAGAAAAAGTTGACGAAAGACATTTTGTTACACCTTTTAATGCAAAAGCAATGACTCTTTTTCCAGAGAGAATAAATGGGAAAATTATTGTGATGTTTTCTTATCATACTGATATTCCTCCAGCCAAGATGGCTATTGCAGAACTTGATTATATAGAACAGCTCTGGGATATTTCATTTTGGGAAAATTGGGTGAAAAATATTGATAATCACGCAATTTCTTTTGAGAGAAATCAATATGATCATTTAGAGGTTGGTGCCCCTCCAATAAAGACTAAAAAGGGTTGGTTGTTGTTATATTCTCATATTCAAAATTATTTTCCATCCCCAGAAAGGTTAGATAAAGTTTTTGGGGTTGAGGCTATTTTATTGGATTTAAAAAATCCTAGAAAAATTATCGGCAGGACTCGTGGCCCGCTTTTAACACCAGAAGAACCTTATGAGTTATCGGGGTATATACCCAATATTGTTTTTCCTACAGGTGCTATTATAAAAGGAGATACACTTATGATTTATTATGGGGCAGCGGATACTACTTCTTGTTTGGCATATGTGAATTTAAATGATTTAATAAATACCATTCATAAAGATACTTCTGTTGATTATATGTTTAAAAGATATAAGGGCAACCCTATAATATCTCCAAATGATAAAAGTGAATGGGAGGCTACGGCGACATTTAACCCTGCAGCTATCCTCTTAAAAAATAAGGTGCATATTTTATATAGAACATTGTCTTCAGATAATACTTCTTTTATTGGATATGCTTCAACAAAAGATGGTTTTAAATTAGATAAAAAATTAAATTATCCTATTTATGTTCCAAGAGAAGATTTTGAAATGAAAAAAAATGCAGGAGGAAATTCTGGATGTGAAGACCCTAGAATAACAAAAATTGGTACTAATTTGTATATGTGTTATACAGCTTATGATGGAGTTGGTGTTCCTCGTGTTGCTATTTCTTCTATAAAAGAATCAGATTTTCTAAAAAATAATTGGGTATGGACAAGACCTAAACTAATAACCCCTCCTAATTTTGATGATAAAGATACCTGTCTTTTATCTAAAAAATTTAAAGAAGGTTATTTTGTTATACATAGAATTGCAAATGAGATTTGTGGAGATTATGTTAGTGATTTAGATTTTAAAGATGAACAGGTAAATAAATGTATTAGAATTTTGGGACCTAAAAGGCACGCTTGGGATAGTGCAAAGGTGGGGATCGCGGCACCCCCAATACAAACAAAATACGGGTGGTTGTTATTGTATCATGGGGTATCCAAGAGTCATTCTACATATAGAGTTGGTGCTGTTTTGTTAGATTTAAAGGATCCAAGTATTGTTTTAGCTAGAACAACAGACCCTATTTTTGAACCAGAAGAGGATTATGAAAAAAATGGAGTTGTAAATAATGTTGTTTTTCCTTGTGGATTAGTGGTAAAAGGTGAAAATATCTTTATTTATTATGGTGGAGCAGATAAGTTTGTTGGTGTTGCAACAATGAAAAAATCAATAATGTTAAAAACTCTGACTAATGGGATAAAGTTTAATGAAAATTAAAAATTATAAGTAAAAATAAAATCCAAAATTAAAAATTTTGGATTTTATTTTTTTATAAAGACGAGCATAGAATAGTCCTTGATTTTTATTGCTTTAATCACTTTTTTTTCTTATAGAGTTGACGATATCTGTAAAATTTTATGTAGTTTGTTTTTGTGTTGTTTTTATTTGGAGTTAAAATTGTCTTGGGGGTATAATAGACTCATCTCAAGTTTAACAAGAGACTATTAATAGTTTAATTATAAAGATATGTCTTCAAAAAAAATGAAAAATACAAGTAAAAAAGTCGTTGAGGTGAAGAAAGAAGCTCTTTCAGATAAAAAAAATAAAAAGAATAGTTTTATTAAGAGTGTTCAAAAAAGAAATGGAGAAATTCTTCCATTTGACCTAGACAAGGTTGTTAATGCTATTAATAAAGCTATGCTTGCTTCTGCTGAAGGTTCTTTAAAAGAAGCAGAAATCGTTGCAAATACTGTTTTAATGGAGCTTGTAAAAATAACAAAGAAGCATAAAAACTTTATCCCAACAGTTGAAGGTATACAAGATACAGTTGAGCAACAGTTAATGCTTTCAGATTTTGTTAAAACTTCCAAAAATTACATTCTTTATAGAGAAGAAAGATCTAAATTACGATCTCAAGGGCTAACAGTTCCTTCTCATGTTAAAAAACTAGCAGAAGATAGTAAAAAATATTTTAGAAATCCTCTTTCCGAATTTGTTTATTATCGTTCTTATGCAAGATGGATAGAAGAAGAAAATAGGAGAGAAACATGGATAGAAACTGTGGACAGATATATTTCTTTTATGAAAAAAAATCTTGGGAACAAGATGAAAGAAAATGAATATAAGGAAGTGAGAGAAGCAATTCTTAAACAAGAAGCTATGCCATCTATGAGACTTTTGCAATTTGCTGGGAAGGCAGCAGAAAGAACAAATGTTTGTGCATATAACTGTTCTTTTATCGCACCTTCAACTTTTCAGGATTTTGGAGAAATAATTTATATTTCAATGTGCGGTACCGGTGTTGGTTTTTCTGTTGAGAGTAAAAATATTCAATCACTTCCACAAATAAAACCTCAAACAGGTAAAAAATTACCAACATATATTATTCCTGATTCAAAAGAAGGATGGGCGGATGCTTTTGTTCATGGTATGAAAACTTGGTTTGATGGAAATGATGTTGAATTTGATTTTTCTCTTCTTCGTCCAGCGGGTGCTCGTTTGAAAACTATGGGAGGTAAATCATCTGGCCCTCAACCTTTAATTGATTTACTTGGTTTTACTAGAGAAAGAATTTTAAAAAGACAGGGCAGACATCTAAGGAATATTGATGCTCATGATATTATTTGTAAAATAGGGGAGTGTGTTGTTTCTGGTGGGGTTAGAAGAAGTGCTCTTATTTCTCTTTCTGATTTAGATGATCAGGAAATGAGAGAAGCAAAAATAGGTCAGTTTTGGGTAAATGAAGGACAAAGAATGTTGGCAAATAATTCAGCTGTTTATAATTCAAAACCAACAGAAACAGACTTTTTAAAAGAATGGATTTCTCTTATTGAATCAGGAGCAGGAGAAAGAGGTATTTTTAACAGAGGTGGTTTATACACTTCTTTGCCTAAACGTAGACTAGAAATATCAAAAGATTATATAGGAGAAATGGGAACAAATCCTTGTGGTGAAATAATACTTCGTTCAAAGCAGTTTTGTAATCTTTCAGAGGTTGTTGCTCGTGCAGATGATAAAGAAGAGGATTTAATGAGAAAAATAAAAATAGCGACAATTTTAGGTACTTACCAATCAACTCTTATTAATTTTCCATATCTTTCAAAAGGATGGAAAAATAATTGTGAATCGGAGAGATTACTAGGTGTTTCTATTACAGGCCAGTGGGATTCGGCACTTGCTAGAAATGGTGAAATGTTAAAAAAGTTAAAAAATGAAGCAATAAAATTTAATAAAATTTATGCTAAAAGATTTGGTGTTAATGAATCTACTGCTATAACTTGTGTTAAGCCATCAGGAACTGTTTCCCAGACCGTTGATTGCGCTTCTGGTATGCATCCAAGACATGCCCCTTATTATATTAGAAGAGTAAGAATTTCAGCGACAGATTCTCTTTTTAAAATGATGAAAGATCAAGGGGTTTCTTATTATCCAGAAGTTGGACAAGCTATGAATAATGCGAATACTTATGTTTTAGAATTCCCTATGAAATCACCAGAAGGGGCTATATGCAAAGATGATATATCTGCGATAGATCAGCTCGAGCACTGGAAGGTTGTTAAGGTTAATTATACAGAACACAACCCTTCTGTCACAATTTCTGTTGGTGATGATGAGTGGATAAAGGTGGCACACTGGCTGTTTGAAAATTGGGATATTGTGGGAGGGTTATCTTTTCTTCCAAGAACAAATCATGTTTACCAACTAGCCCCATATGAAGCTATTGATGAAAAGAAATATAAAGATTTAGTTTCAAAAATGCCAGAAATAGATTTTTCAAAAATTATAACCTATGAATTAAAAGATGAAACAGAAGTTAAGAGGGAACTTGCTTGTGCTTCAGGAGTTTGTGATATCATTTAAAATAAATCACCATAAGATAAACTTATGGTGATTTTGTTATTTATTTCAATTTTTGATACAATCTGTTTAGGTGTCTTTTTATTTTAAGATTAAGATAGATTATTATTATTTTAATTTTTAGATAAATTTCGTTTATTAAATTTTATTTTTTATATTTTTACAATGAGCAAACAGAAAAAATTTATATTATCGGTTGTAGTTATTATTTTAATTTTTGGTATTTTTGCTTTTTTTGCTTCAAAAGAAGAAATTAACAAAGACTCTGCTTTAGATGGTTTTGCTCAGTGTTTAACAGAAAAAGGTGCCAAGTTTTATGGAACATTTTGGTGTTCTCATTGTCAAAAACAAAAAAAGAGTTTTGGTTCATCTATGAAACATATTAATTATATAGAGTGTTCAACACCAAATGGTAGAGATCAGACAGACGTTTGTAAGGAAGCAAATGTAGATGGATATCCAACATGGGAATTTTCTGATGGATCGCGCTTATCAGGAGAACTTTCTTTGGATATTTTAGCAAATAAAACTTCTTGCCAATTACCATTAATAAAATAATAATTTATGGATATTTATATTGGAATTATTAATAAAATACTGTCTTTAGGAACTATTTTTTTACAAATTTTTATTTTGTTTTTAATTGTTAATTTAATATTTAACAGAAAAAATAATAAATTTTTATCTTTTGTTAAAAAATATACTTTTTATTTAGGTTTTATTTCAGCACTAGGAGCTGTGATCTTGTCTTTATTTTATTCAGAAATAATTGGATATCCTCCATGTGATTTATGTTGGATTCAAAGAATACTTCTTTATCCTCAATTAGTTATTTTTGGGGTAGAACTTTATCGTAAAAATTTATCATCTCTAGATTCTTCTTTGGTTTTTGCTGTTTTGGGTGCATTAACTTCTTTTTATCATATTTATGTTGAAAATGGGGGAACGATTGGTCCTACTTGTGCAGACCCATCATCTGGTGGGGTATCTTGTGCTGTTAGATATGTATACGAATTTGGTTTTGTAACAATTCCATTAATGGCCTTAACGCTCTCTTTATTTATTATTGTTTTAATAATAAATTTTAAAATTAATACAAAATAATTTTATATTATTTTGTATTAATTTTATATAAAGGTTATAATAATATATTATGCATATAGATGAAAATTCTATAATTAAGCTTCTTGAAAGTTCTGGACTTGTTTCAAAGACAGATATATCTTTTGCTGTAAAAAAATCTAAAGAAACAAATCAATCAATAGGATCATTATTAATGAGTGAAGGTAAATTAACAGAAGCAGATTGGAATAATATTCAAGCCATTTCTTTAGGCATACCATTTGTTAGTCTAAAAGATGAAAAAATAGATTCCCAGGTTTTAAATTTAATACCAGAGCCAATTGCAAGAAACAACAATATAATAGCTTATAAAAAATCCAATTTAGGGTTAGAGGTTGCAATGCTTGATGTTGAGAATCTTTCTGTTTTAGATTTTATAAAAAAGAAAGTTGGTTTAAGGATTTTACCTAGAATGACAGATTCTTCTTCTATTAAAGAAGCATTAAATCAATATAAAAAAAGTTTACAAGCAGATTTTGAGGATATTATTAAAAAAGAAACTAATTCAATAAAACCATTAGAAGATAATTCTGGGGAAGAAAAATCAGAAAAGGAATTAAAAGAATTAGCAGAAGATTTACCCATTGTTAAAATCGTTGATACTTTAATTTTCCATGCTATAAACCAAGGAGCTTCAGATGTACATATAGAACCTGCAGAAGAATCTCTTATCGTTAGATATAGAATCGATGGTATTTTAAACGACGCGATGACTCTCCCAAAAGATACTGCATCTGGAATTGTTGCAAGAATAAAGGTTTTATCAAATCTTAAATTAGATGAAAAAAGACTTCCTCAAGATGGTAGGTTTAAAATTGCTAATGATATGATGAGGGTTTCTTTTCGTGTTTCAACCCTACCAACTTATTTTGGTGAAAAAACAGTAATGCGTATTTTGCGTGAAAATACAAAAGGGTTTACTTTGGAAGGCTTAGGTTTTCATGGAGAGGGGTTAGAAAGAATACATAATGGTATGAAAAAACGTACAGGGATGTTGCTTACTGCTGGGCCTACTGGATCTGGTAAAACAACAACTCTTTATACGATGTTGGATATTTTGAATACACCAGAAGTAAATATTTCTACGGTAGAAGACCCTATTGAGTATCAAATGCCTAGAATAAATCAAACACAGGTCAAATCTGAAATTGGCTTAACTTTTGCAAATGGACTTCGCACCCTACTTCGTCAAGATCCTGATATTATAATGGTTGGAGAGATCCGTGATGGGGAAACGGCATCTTTGGCTGTTAATGCTTCTTTGACTGGACACTTAGTTCTTTCTACTATTCACACTAATTCTGCGGCTGGAGTTATTCCTAGAATGATAGATATGGGAGTGGAACCTTTTTTGATTGTATCTACTGTTAAAACAATTATCGCACAAAGACTTGTAAGAAAGCTATCTGACAACAAAGAAAAATATTTTTTGAGTGAAGCAGAGTTGTCAACAATTCAAAAGATTATTGATATGGATAGGGTTTTAAAATTTTTAAAAGATGAAAAAATTATTAAAGAAGATGATAATTGGTCTACAATTCCTTTTTATAAACCAAAACCAACAGAGGAAAATACAGAAGGGTATAGAGGGAGAGTGGGAATACATGAAGTTTTAGAAGTTTCTTCTTCTATAAGAGAATTAATATTAAAAGGTGCTTCTACTGATGAAATAGAAAAAAGAGCTAAGGATGAAGGAATGATGACTATGCTTGAAGATGGGATGTTTTTAGCGGCTCAAGGAGTAACTTCTACAGAAGAGGTTTTAAGAGTTGTTTCAGAATAATATATAATGAAATTCAAATATAAATCACAAAAAAATGATGGAAGTATTGTGGAGGGGGTTATAGAATCTTCTGATAAATTCAATGCCGCTAGAATTATAAGAGAAAAAGGAGAAATTCCAATTTCTCTCGATGTTTTTAATAATAAATCTTTTAATTCTTTAGGAAGTATAACTCTTTTTGGTAAAGTTTCTTTATCTGAAAAAATAATTTTTACCAATAATTTAAGTGGTATGCTTTCTGCTGGGCTTTCTTTAACAAGAGCGCTGTCTGTTTTAGATAAACAATCCAAAAACCAAAAATTTAAAGAAGTAATAAATACATTAATAGAAGAAATAAATAAAGGTGGTTCATTGTCTGATGGTATGTTAAAGCATCCAAAAGTTTTTTCTGGTCTTTTTGTTTCAATGGTTCGTTCGGGTGAAGAATCTGGTAGTTTACCTAAAGTTTTATCTGAAGTCGGGGTTACTCTTAAAAAGTCTTATGATTTAAACAAAAAAATCAAAGGAGCGATGACATATCCGAGTGTTATCTTGGGAGCTATCGTTTTGATTGGAATTCTTATGATGATTTATGTTGTTCCAACCCTTACAAAGACTTTTAAAGATTTAGGTTCTGAATTACCAGCGTCAACAGAATTTATTATATGGTTATCTGACTTTATAAGTAATAATGTGTTGTTAGTTTTTGGGATTTTGACTGCTTTTGTTTTTGCACTTTTTTATTTTGCTAAATCAAAATCAACACAAAAGTATTTTGATTTTATAATTTTAAAGATTCCATTTGTTGGTAATCTTATAAAAGAAATAAATACTGCCAGAACATCAAGGACATTATCATCTTTACTTTCTTCTGGAGTTAGTGTTTCAAAGGCGCTATTAATTACAGAAGATGTTCTTCAAAATATTTATTATAAAAAAATAATAAAAAAAGCGATAAACGATATTGAAAAAGGTATAACATTGTCATCTGTTTTTAAAGAAAATACAAATTTATATCCTATTATGATGGGGGAAATGATGGAGGTTGGGGAAGAAACAGGTAAAATGTCCACGATGCTTTTAGATATTGCTAATTTTTATGAAGCAGAAGTTGATAATAAAACCAAGAACTTATCAGTTATAATAGAACCAGTTCTCATGATATTTATTGGTGGAGCTGTTGGATTTTTTGCTGTTTCAATGATAACCCCTATGTATTCTGTGATGAACGATATTTAATTATTTTTTTATAATGAAACCAATTTTTTCCAATAAAAAAGGTATTAGTGTGATAGAAATTTTGATTGTAATTTCGATTATTGCAATTCTTTCAGCTTTGATAATACCTAGATTATCAGATTTCAAGAAAGAGCAATTAATAAAAAATACAGTGGAAGATGTTTCTTCTCTTTTAAATAAGGCTAAATTAGATTCCAATTCGTCGCTAGACTCATCTAATTATAGTATTTATTTTGAGACCGATAAGATTACTTATTTTAAAGGAACAAGTTTTAATATAAATGATTTATCAAACCAAAGTATTGTTTTTAGTGACGGTATTAAAATAAAAGAAAGTGGTGGTATTAATTTAAATGGCGGAGGAAATATTTTAACTTTTCCTAGATTAACAGGAGAAGTTGTTGGATATGGTACAATAGTTTTAGAATTAATTGATGGCTCAAAACAAAAAACCATTAATATTAATAAATTAGGTTCTATTAGCATACAATGAAAAATTTTGTTTTAAAAAATAAAAAAGGATTTTCTTTGATAGAGGTTATTGTAGCTTGTTCAATAATTTCTTTTGTTGTTTTTGGTTTTGTTTCAATCTCTACTAAAAGTATTCAAATTTCAAACAAATCATTAAAACAAACTCAAGCTATAATCTTGTTAGAAGAAGGGGTTGAGGCAGTAAAAAGTATTCGTGATGATGGATGGAGTAATATTTCTTCTCTCTCAGATAATATAAATTATTTTTTATTCTTTAATACAACTTCAAATAAATGGGAATTATTTACTGATAGTAATTCTAAATCAGGATATATACCAAACTATCCAATAGATTCTATTTTTTCTAGAACGGTTGTTTTTTCGCCTATTCAAAGAGATTCCTCGACTGATGATATTTCAAATACGGGGAATATGTATTTTGATGAAAATACTAAATCTGTAAAGATATCAGTGTCTTTTAATGAACAAGGCGATCAGATTGAAAAAAGTTTAGATCTTTATATATCTAATATATTTGAATAAAATGAAAATTAATAATTTAAAATATATAAAATTAAATAAAGAATTATTACCTAGAGGTTTTAGTATAATTGAAATTATTATTTATTTGGCAATTTTTGGGGCATTGTCAATTTTCATAATAAATTCCTTTATTGTTTCAATTTCTTCTTTTAATAATATTTCAATAAATCATTCTTTGGCCGAAGCAGGGGTTTCTTCTGTTGATAGAGTTTCAAGAGAAATTCGTCAGGCTATTAGTGTTGATATTTTTAATTCGACATCTGAAGTTTTACAGTTAAATAGCTTAGATGACTCAGGCAATCCTATTGTTGTTAAAATTACAAAGGAGGGTGATTTATTAAATCTTTATAAAAATAATATTCTTGTTGGTAATATTCTGGATGAAGATGTTATTGTTCAAAATTTAAATTTTAGAAGGATAGATACTACTTATGGGGAAGCTATTAAATTTGAAATATCAGTTTTTGCTAATAGAGGAAAACAAAATAAGACAGCAAATTTTTATAATTCAATTGTTCTTAGAGGGAGTTATTAATAATATATGTTTAAAAATATACAAAAAAATAAAGGAGCCGCATTAACTATATTGTTATTATTTTTTATTGTTGTTAGTTTAACAATTTTAGTTGGATTAGTTTCTCCTGTTGTTAGAGAATTTAAAATTTCATCTGATTCTTTAGTTTCAAAACAGTCATATTTTAATGCAGAATCAGGTATGGAGGATTTAATGTATAGAATTAAAAGTGGTAAAGAAATTGGAGAGGTTGGGGAAGATAGAACCCTTTTAATAAGTAATTCTTATGTTCCTATTCCAGTCACTATAACTGATGGATTAAATAACAGAAAAAATATAACAATGACAAGTGAGTATAAATCAAGAGAGAGGTCTTTAAATGTATCTCTTACTACTTCAGCAGGTGTTTCTTTTAATTATGGTGTTTTGGTTGGTCAAGGTGGTATTTATATAGATAGCGGAACAATCAATGGTAATGTTTATGCAAATGGTCCAATTTCAGGTTCTTCTTCTGGTTCAAATATAATTACAGGTAGCGCTATTTCAGCAAATAGTCCATCTCTTCTCACAAACCAAGCAAACGGAGCAGGTGTGCCATCTTATAATATTACTTTTGGTAATGCAAATAACACTCAAGATATAGCTCAAAGTTTTCAGGTTACCGAATCTAGTCCTTTAAACAAAGTTCAGTTTTATATTAAGAAATATGGTTTACCTAATAACGCTGTTGTAAAAATTGTATCAAATAATTCAGGTTCACCTAGCACAAATGTTATAGCTACAGGAACTCTTATTGCGTCTTCTGTTACAACTTCTTATGGATGGGTGACTGTTACTTTTAATGAAAATCCTACACTAGATACAGGTACTATTTATTGGCTTGTCATTGATGGTGGAACTTCAAGTAATAAATATTACATTATTGGAGCTTCAAATGGTGGATATGATAATGGTTTGGGTAAAATTGGTCAACAGGGTGTGGCTTGGTTCAATACAACACCCTCAGGGTTAGATTATTATTTTAATATTTCTTTAGGTGGGATAAACGGTTCTGTAAAAGGGTTTGGTCCTTATAATCAAATGCATATAGGCACTATCTCTGGCAATGCCTGGGCAAACAATGTAAGCAATTCAGATGTTAAGGGTGATATTTATTGCCAGAGCGGAACTGGAAATAATAAATCTTGTATAGGAAGGCCAGACCCTGCTTATATAGAATATCCTGTTTCAGATGCAAATATTGAGGAATGGAAAGCAGATGCTTCTTCTGGAGGGACTTATGTTGGTAATTATTTAGTTGATTGGGATGGTGATACTATTGGACCTAGAAAGATACAAGGGAATCTTACTATAAATGGTGGAGGTGATTTAATTATGACGGGTAATATTTGGGTTACAGGCAATCTTATTTTAGAAGGTGGAGGTTTAATAAAACTTGATCCAAATTATGGAGAAAATGATGGTGTGATTGTTGTTGATGGGACAATTACTGTTACAGGAGGTGGACATGCAACAGGTTCAGGTACAGACGGTAGTTATATTATGCTTTTAACAACAAGTTATTCAACAAACGCAGCTACTATAGAGGGTGGAGCTGGGGCTGTTATTATGTATGCTAAAAATGGGACATTAAATATTTTTGGAGGTGCTTCCCTAAAAGAAGCAACAGGGTATAAAATTAACTTATTTGGTGGAGCTAATATTACTTATGAGTCTGGTCTTACAAATAATAATTTTTCTAGTGGACCATCAGGAACTTGGAGTGTTGATAGCTGGGGGGAGTCAAATTAGATTTTTTATGGTATAATATAATAATGAGTAAATTAATTATAGCTAATTGGAAATCTAACCCAAAAACAGCAAAAGAAGCAGAGGTTATCATCAGTGGATACGTTAAATCTTTCAAAGATATTAAAAATAAAGAATTAGTTGTAATTCCTCCATCAGTATTTTTATTTTTAGGGAATAAAATAAAATCTAAAAAAATATTTTTAGGTTCACAAAATATTTTTCCAGAAACAGAATCTTCTGTAACAGGAGAAGTTTTTTTGCCAATGTTAAAAAGTCTAAGTGTATCTTACATTATTGTTGGACACTCAGAAAGAAGGTCTCTTGGAGAATCTGATAATTTTATAAACAATCAAATTAAGACAATTCTAAAAGGTGGGATGATTCCAATTCTTTGTGTTGGAGAAAATAATAGAGATGAAGATGGAGATTTTTTATCTTTTATAAAAAATCAATTAATGGTTTGTCTTGAGGGGGTTAACAAATCAAAAATCAAAAATATTATTATTGCCTATGAGCCTATTTGGGCTATTGGTAAAAATGCTATTAGGCAAGCATCTCCTGAGGAGTTCACAGAAATTAAAATTTATATAAAAAAAATTATTACAGATATGTATGGAGCAAAAGCATCCTCTTCTATAAAAATTATTTATGGAGGTTCTGTTAACTCAAATAATGCAGAGAGTTTTATTTCTTCTGGGGCAGATGGTGTTTTGGTTGGTCGTGATAGTTTAGATATTAAGAAATTTGAAACACTTATTAAATCATTTTAATATTGTTAATAATTAAAATTATGAAATCAATAAAAGAATTAAAAGATATAAAAGGTAAAAGAGTTCTCGTCCGTGTGGATTTTAATGTTCCTATAAAGGACGGCAAGGTTGTTGATGATTTTCGTATCAAAAAAGTAATACCAACAATTTCTTATTTGTTAAACAAAAAAGCGAAAGTTATTTTGATTTCACATCTAGGAAGTAAGGATTCAATGAAACCTGTTTATTTGAAGTTAAAAAAATATATAAAAGATGTAATGTTTGCTTCTGGTAAAGTTCTTTCTGATAACACTGAAGATTTAATTTCTGAATTAAAAGAAGGCCAAGTTATTTTAATTGAGAATTTAAGAACTGAAACAGGGGAAGAAGATGGTAGTCCTTCTTTTGCAAGAGCGTTATCTAGGTATGGAGATATTTATGTGAATGATGCTTTTTCAGTTTGTCATAGAAAACACGCATCTGTTGTTGGAATTCCAAGTCATATACCTAGTTATGCAGGTTTTCAGTTAGAAGAAGAAATAGAAAATCTTTCGAAAGCTTTTGATCCTAGCCACCCGTTTCTTTTTATCTTAGGTGGTGCAAAATTTGAAACAAAAATGCCACTTATTAAAAAATTTATTAGAAAAGCTGATTATGTTTTTATTGGTGGGGCATTAGCTAATGATTTTTTCAAAACCAAGGGGTTTGAAACAGGTATTTCTCTTGTTAGTAATAATTTAGAAAGTGTTAAATCTTTATCAAAATACAAAAATATCATTATTCCAGACGATATTGAAGTAAATAAAGGTAAAATAAATCGTTTTATTTCACCTTCTCATGTAGAAAAAGATGAAAATATTGTAGATGTTGGACCTAAAACAATTAAAATATTAGAAGATATCATCAATCGTTCAAAATTTATTTTATGGAATGGGCCACTTGGAAAATATGAAAATGGTTTTGGTGGTTCAACCGAAAAAATATTAAAAACTATTATAAAATCAAAAGCCAAATCAATAATCGGTGGAGGGGATACTGTTGCTATAATTTCTAAGCTCAAAATTGAAGATAAATTTGACTTTGTTTCAACCGGAGGGGGTGCCACTCTCGACTTCCTTTCTTCTGGTTCTCTGCCTGGCATAAAGGCTTTGAAATAATAAATTATTTTTTAGTATTGGTTTGATAGTATAATATAAAAATGCGTCGGGATTACCGACGCATTTTTATATTACTATAAACTAAAATATTAATTTCTATACTGTGGTATAAGATGTATATGAAAATGTGGAACATCTTTACCTATAATTTCTACTTTTACAAATTCGCATTTTTTTTCTTCTATTAATTTTTGCACCAACTTTTTAGCGGTTATAAATATTTCCCCGATTATTTTATCTGGAGTTTCTTGTATCCAGACATAATGCTCTTTTGGTATAAGAAGAGTATGCCCTTCTGTTATAGGATTAATATCTAGAAAAGCCACAAAATTATCATCTTCATAAATAAAATTTGTTGGTATTTCTTTGTTTATAATTTTACAAAAAATACAATTATTCATATATAAATTATATGATACAATCATTATTATGCCAAATCATAGTGAATTATTAGAAATACTTTTAAATAATAGGGGAATAAAGAGGGACGATTGGGATAATTTTTTAAACCCTTCTTATGAGAAGGGTATTTATGATCCATTTCTTCTAAAAGATATGGAAAAAGCTGTTATTCGAATTTTTGAATCAATAGAAGCAAATGAGAAAATTGTTATCTATAGTGATTATGATGCCGATGGGATACCCGCAGCTGTTATAATGCATGATTTTTTTGAAAAAATTAAATTTAAAAATTTTATTGTTTATATTCCAGATCGCCACGATGAAGGTTATGGTCTTCATATGGAAGCCATAAAAGAATTTATAAAAAATGGTGTAAATCTTATTATTACATTTGACCTCGGAATTACCGCAATAGAAGAAATCACAGAAGCAAAAATAAACAATATAGATGTTATTGTGATTGACCATCATTTACCAAAGAGAGAAAATGAAAAAGATTTACTTCCTCCAACTATTGCTGTTATTGACCCTAAAAGAGAAGATTGTGATTATCCAGATTCTATGCTTTGTGGTGCTGGGCTTGCCTTTAAGCTTGTTCAAGCCCTTATTAAAAAATATGGTGAATATTGGGAAATAAATAATGGTTGGGAGAAATGGTTGCTTGATATGGCAGGTGTTGCTACTCTTTCTGATCAAGTTCCACTTTTAAACGAAAATAGGGTTTTGGCGTATTATGGTCTTTTTGTTTTAAGAAAAACAAAAAGGCAAGGTCTTGTTGAGCTTTTTAAAAAAGCAGGAATTGAATTAAAAAATATAAACGAAGAAGATGTAACATTTACTCTAACTCCTCGTATAAATGTAGCTTCTCGTATGGCAAATCCTATGACTGCTTTTGAATTATTATCAGAAAAAGATGAAGTTAAGGCAAAAGCTCTCTCAGATATGTTAGATAAAATAAATAGTCAGAGAAAAATATCAGTAGCTCAAATAATGAAAGATGTAAAACATACACTTGAGAAAAGATTTGAAAATGAAGACTATAAAGAAAATAAATTTATAGTTATTGGGAACCCTAATTGGCACATAGGAGTTTTGGGTATAGTAGCATCAAAAATTGTAGATGAATACAAGAGAACTGTGTTTGTGTGGGGTGGGGATGGTGATATTGTTCGAGGTTCTTGTCGTGCTTATGGAGAAATAAATCTTGTTGATATTATGTCATCTCTTCCAGAAAATACTTTTTATGATTTTGGTGGACATAAAATGGCTGGAGGTTTTTCGGTAAGTAAACAAGAAATTCATTTTTTAGAAGAAAGATTAAATATCATTTGTAGTAAAAATAAGATAGAAGAAAATTTAGGTGATAATATTATTGATGCATTTATTTCTATTGATGATGTAACAAAAGAAAATTATAAAGTTATAGAAAAATTAGCCCCATATGGGGTAGGAAATCCGAAGCCAACATTTTTATTTAAGAATATTATTGTTTCATCAATAAAAGAATTTGGAAAAGAAAAAAATCATCTAGAATTATCTTTTAATAATAGTAAAGGAAAAATTATCAAAGCCATATCTTTCTTTAAAACAAGGGATAGTTTTGATGGATTAATTGATAATTCAAAAATAGACCTTATTGCTAATTTTGAAAAGAGTTATTTTCTCGGCAAAGAAGAATTAAGATTAAGAATAGTAGATATTATGATAAAATAATATTATGAGTATAAATAAAATTTTAGAAATATATACAGATGGATCTTCTCTTGGGAACCCGGGCCCTGGGGGTTGGGGTTTTATTGTTGTTTCAGATAATCTAATTATTAAAGAAGTAGGGGGTGGAGATAAACAAACTACAAATAATAAAATGGAATTAATGGGTGCAATTGAAGCTTTAAAATATCTAACAAAAAATAAGTTTATAAAATGCGATATTTATGCAGATTCTAGTTATGTTTTAAATGGTGTAACTAGCTGGATTCATGGATGGGAGAAAAATGGATGGAAAACAGCCAACAAAAAACCAGTTTTAAATCAAGAGTTATGGAAAGAGCTTGTTTATTTAGATAGACAATTAAAGGGAAAAATTTTTTGGAATAAAGTAAAGGGGCATTCAGGACATATTTATAATGACAAAGCAGATGAGATAGCTACAGCTCATGCAAGTAAACAAAAATGATATTATTTTAATAATCGTACTATTTGTCATCGCAATAGTGCGATTTTATTTTTTTATTCCAAATAAGCCTAATTTTGATTTTGCTGTAGGAGAAGAAGTTGAAATTATCGGTGTCATTTGCGATTATCCAGACACAAGAATTAAAAATGAAAGATTAATTGTTTCCATAGAAGAATCTAAGGTAAAAATGTTAATAATCACTAGTAGTATTGGTGAATTTTCTTATGGTGACAAAATATTAGTTAGAGGGATATTAGATACTCCTAAAAATTTTACGACATCATCAGGTAAAGAATTTAATTACGAGAGATATTTAGCAAATAAAGATATTTATTTTTTAATTAAAAATACAGATATAAAATTAATATCAAAAAATAATGGAAATAAAATCAAATTTATTCTTTTTAAAATTAGAAATATTTTTTCACATAGTATAAACAAAATAATATCTTCACCAGAAAATGATTTGGGAAGAGGCCTTATTTTAGGAGACAGGGGAGGTTTTGATAGAGAAATGCAAGAAGATTTTATAAAAACAGGAACAATACATATTGTCGCTCTTTCTGGTTACAATATTACTATTGTTTCAAATGCAGTTATTAAAATTTTTTCTCTCTTTCTTTCAACAGTTCTTTCGATCGTTTTGGGAATATTTTTTATTCTTTTATTTATTTTGATGGCAGGGGGTGGTGCGACAATTGTTAGAGCTGGAATTATGGCTTTTATTGCTCTCTATGCTCGTATTACAGGTAGGAATTATTTTGCGGGGAGAGCTCTTGTCGTTGCGGGTCTTGTTATGTTTGCTTATGATCCACGGGTTGTTACAGATATGTCTTTTCAACTTTCCTTTCTCGCAACTTTTGGAATTATTTTTATAACACCTAAGGTTTTAAACTGGTTTTCTTTTTTGACTATGCGTTTTGGTTTGAGGGAAAACTTAGCAACGACAATAAGTGCAACTATTGCTGTCTTACCAATTCTCCTTTACTCAACAGGCATTCTATCTATTGTTTCCATCCCTACAAATATTTTAGTTTTACCTCTTATTCCTTTTGCTATGCTTTTTACTTTTTTATCTGGAGTTTTTGGAATGGTTTCTGTTTTTATAGCAATTCCTTTTGGATTTTTTGCAGAGAACACATTGGCTTTAATTTTATTTTTAATAAATAAATCAGCATCTTTTTCTTTTGCTAGCGTTAGTATTCAATCTTTCCCCATAGTTCTCACTATCCTACTCTACATCCTAATAATCTGGTGGGTGAGAAAAAAATAAAAAAATACACACAGGTTTTAATTTTTTTTGCGGGGGGGGGTAGATATCTGGTATACTATATCTATAACAATTTATTATTAATTAGCGTTTTGTGAAATTAAATTTTATGATTCTTAAAAAAAAGTTTTTATCGTTCCTAATTGTATTAGGATTAGTTGTTTCAAGTTTTACATTATTTAATAATGAAGTTTCAGCTAGTGATTTGGAATGGGTTAAACAAGAAGGAGGAGAATCTTATCTCTATTCTTATTCTATCACTAATGACACAAATAATAATATATATACAACAGGATCTTTTGAATACGTAGCTGCAACTTTTGGTGAAGGAGAAAATGCAATGTCTTTAACTCCAAGAGGTAGTAGTGATATCTTTATCGCTAAATACGATACAGATGGTAATTTAGAATGGGCTAAACAAGCAGGAGGGACTACCAGAGATAGTGGTTATTCTATCTCTACAGATGTAAATAATAATGCATATATTACAGGAATTTTTTCTGGAACAGCAACATTTGGTGAAGGAGCAAATGAAGTATCTTTAACATCAAGAGGTGGTGAGGATATCTTTATCGCTAAATACGATACAGATGGTAATTTA
>CAYUOT010000008.1:0-26682 GCA_964446475.1 uncultured Candidatus Saccharibacteria bacterium
AAATTACCATAAGATCCATCTATATAAGCTTGCATTAATTGTTTCTGGTGTGGTAAGTACCAATTTTCGCCTTGTTCTTGGCAGAGTTCTGAAGCAGTTTTACTATTATTGTTAGTATTAGAACTATCCCAAGAATAATAAGTATCTGTATTCCAATATGCACAATTACCAGTCTCACAACCAGTAAGATCTGGGGCTGAGACATCAAAACTATTCACACCCTCTGTATTTTTGAGTGGATAACTCCAAATAATTCCTGTATTTAAATCTTTGGCATCAGCACCTGTATCTCCTGTTTCACAATAATTGTTTGATTCTTTACATTTCTCCCAATTAGCTTCATATCTATCTTCTGGTGGAGTTTGAGGAACCCAATTAGAATCATAATTTGCATCATCTATACCACCATTTGCTTGAGACCCACCAGTTGCCTCAGTGCCTGTCCCATTCCACATATTTGAAAGATTAGCTCCAGATGAGCCAGACGAAGCTCCCCCTTCCACTCCAAACACAGTATTCCCCTCAAGAAGAATACTTGGAGTTAATTTAGCAATTTCATTTGAGATAGCTTCATAGACATCTGATAATGATTTACCAGAGAGAGATACTTCGGATGGTGTTGCGTCTATCTCTCCTGTGCCTTCATCTGCTGTTGTACCTGAAGCCAAATTATATATGTCTGTTAAAGAATACATTGTATTTGATACAGATGCAGGTGGGGTAAGTGTACTCCCAGCATAGACAGCAGTAACTCCTACTAAAATAGATAAAGCTATATATGGAACAATTTTTAAAACTTTGTTTGTGTATTTTTTCATAATTTTAATTAATAATTTAATAATATTTTAATTTAGAAATAATTATTGTAATTTACTTCTAGTAATAGGACCAACTATGCCATCTGGAGTTAAGTTATTGGCTTTTTGGAATAGGATGACGGCGTTCTTGGTAAATTTACCGAAAATACCATCTGGAATACCAGAATTATAACCTTTGCTATTTAGATATGTTTGTAATTCTTTGATATCTACACCTTTCATATATGGGTTTGTTAGTTTGAGAATACGAGAGCCTGAAATAGATGATATGATTTGTGCTGGCAAGGTGTTTAATACTTGAGTTTGAGTTATGATCTTTTCTTTTGGTAGAGATCCGATAACTCTTGAATGAGAACTATTACTAGAACGAGAACTTTCTGGTCGCCAATCAGTAACAACTTTGTTTGTTGTTTCTCCGAATATTATCCAACCGATGTTTTCTCCATATAGAGAACCAGAAAATATACCATCTTCTCCTATTTTAGCTTTAGAGAAGTCTATGAAGCCAACATTTTCTCCCCAAGCGTAGCCAGAGAGATTACCTTCTCCGTCATTGATGACAGAAGAGAGATTTATCCAACCGATATTTTCTCCATAGGCATAGCCAGAGATTGTATCATCTGTGATATGCACATCCCCTGCTTCACTTCCAAAATCTATGAAACCGACATTCTCTCCCCATGCGTATTTATATGTAGGGTCTATTGTTCCGTCAGAAGTAGAGGCGAGAACCAAACTTGTGATTGAGAAAAATGAGAAAAATATGATACTTAAAATTAAAAATTTATTTTTCATTTATTGTTTGTTAATTCGTTTATAATATTTATATTATACTATTGTTTTACCCCCCCCGCAAATAGAAATACCAAAACTACATCCTCTCTGGAATTTCTATTCCCAAAAGCCAGAGGCCGTTTTTCATAGTTTGATAAAATGCTTTTACAAGATTCAAATGATAAATCATGTATTTATTCTCCTCCTTTAATATCTGAGTATTGCCATAGAAAGAATTAAATTCACTAGCAAGCTCAGTAAGATAGGTAGTGATATGATGAGGTTCGAGTAAATCATATGAATGTTCTACCACTTCAGAGAATTGGTAAAGTTTCTTTTCTAAATCTGTAATATCTTCTGGGCTCCCACCACTGTCCAGGCCTTGCCTGGGCAGTGTAAGTTCTTTTGATTTATTTAAAATAGCATTTGCCCGAACGGCTGTGTATTGTAAGTAAGGTCCAGAATCCCCTTCAAAAGAAATGGACTTCTCTTGGTCATAAATAATATCTGAACCAATAGAAGATTTTAATATTGAATATTTAATAGCTGATACCCCCACCTGTTCTGCTATCTTCCTCTTTTCTTCTTCACTAAATTCTCTATCAGACATTTTCTCATAAACCATATCCATAGAATCTTGAAGAAGAGATTCTCCAGTTATAATGTTTCCTTTTCGCGAAGACATCTTACCACTGGCAAGCTTCATCATCCCGTGAGTTATATGCTTCATCCTACTTTCTAATTCTGGGTGAATAAGAGAGATTGCTTTTTGAACAACTTTCATATATTCAGCTTGTTCTATGGCTGTTGTAATTATTGAAATATCTGGATTTTCTTTTTCAAATTTTGTAATGGTAAGACCGATTTCTTTCGCTTCATAAGTAGGCAAACCTTGAGAATTTATAAATACTCTAGTATGCAATTTCTTGTCATAATTTTCTCCATGAAAAACTATTGCTCCGTCAGACTCTTCGAAAACCTTACCAACATTTTCTCGGACTATCTTCTCCCCCACTTTAGCCATATCACTCTCAAAGAAATAATGATTGAATTTTGTCCCAAGAATTTTATAAATTTCTTCGAAAGCTTCTAAAGTGACTTTCCTTCCCCAATCATAAATTTTATTTATTTCTTCGTCACTCTTGTTATAAATCTTTTTATTTATTTCTTCGATTTCTTTTTTAATACTTTCGTCTGTATCATAAAGATTACTACCTTCTGAATAACACCTACCTATATATTGTGCTTGCTCACCTGCAGAAAGAGTGCTATCTGGTAAGCCGAATTTCATAAGTCCATATATGGCTTTGGCGACATGAGGGCCTACATCTCCTTGATAATTTGCACGAACAGTCTCTGCTCCAGAGAATTCAACAATACGAGAAATAGACTCACCTATAGTATTCGCCATCAAGTGACCAATATGGAATGGCTTAAAAGGATTCGGATCTGTATACTCTACCATCACTTTCTTACCTTTAAGCTTTTCATTTTTCCCCCAGTTTTCTCCACCAGTCGGACTGGTGGAAATAATATTTTCTATACTTTCTGTAAAAAATTGTCGTGATAAATAAAAATTTATAAACCCAGGACCTGCAACTTCTACTTTTTCTATTTCTTTTGGTAAATTATTACTTAATTCTATTTTTATTTTATTCGCCAACTCCCTAGGGTTTATTTTTAATTGATTCGCACAAACCATTGATACATTTGTCGAATAATCTCCATTTTTTAAATCATCTGGATGTTCAACATTAAAAGAAACATCTTCGCTTATTCCGATATTATTCAAAATTTCTTTTATTTTTTCTGCAATTTTTTCCTTCATATTATTTATGTCCTGTTGAACCAAACCCTTTTTCTCCTCTTACTGAATCATCTAGTTCTTCTTCCACAATATCACAATTTTTAAATTTTTGTATAATTATCTGCGCTACCTTTTGACCTTTTTCAAAAACAACTTCTTCATCATTTGTATTGTAAAAACAAAATTTTATTTCCCCCCTATATCCTGCATCAATAACTCCACCCATAGTTTTCAATCCTTTACCAAAAGATATACTCGATTTATCCCAAACAAGACCCACACAGCCTTCAGGTATTTCTATTGCTACACCAGTTAGGACTTCAGTCCTTGTCCTTGGTGGCAATCTAAAATCATCCACACAATAGAAATCTATCCCTGCATCACCTTCGTGGCCCTTTGTTGGCAACTTCGCGTCTTCTCTTAATTTTTTAACTTTTAATTGCATAAATTATTCCATTGGATTCTTGCCTTCTTTTATGTGAATAAGAGCAAAAATTAAATAATTAGTAATATCATAAAGTGAATCTAAAATTTTTGGATTTAACTTTTCTTTTAATTTAATATTTTTATTTATAGAATTTTCCATTTCTATAATTCTAGATATTTTCACCAAAATTTCATCAATAATAGAAGAAATTCTCATATCTTTCCAAGATTCTCCATAATCATGATTTTTCTTTTTAAGGATAATTTTTAATTCATGAATAATATTTTTTATTTTATTTAAATTTATTTTTTTTACAGAAATATCATCTTCTTTTAGTCTCCAAATTCTAAACAAAACATAGTTAATAGTATCAGATAAAGTCTCTTCTATTGGTTCATCAACTTTCAAAGATTTCTTCTCTTGAACAGAACGAACTCTTGAGAGTTTAGTAAGGATTCTATCGGTAAAAGATGATGGTCTATATTTACAAATACTTTGACCATATTCTTTATTTCTAAATTTAAGAACATTAAAACATTCATTCATAATTTCATCAAACCAAACTATTGTATTTTTATACTCTTTCTGTTTTTTGTTTTTTATCATTTTTAATAATTTAACTTCTTAAAATTTTATCCATTTTTTTGGCTAGACTAATCATATCCTTTTCTTTTTTACCTCTTGTGGTTTCTGCGCAAGCACCAAGACGAATTCCAGATGGATCCATAGGAGAACGTGTATCGCCAGGGATTGTATTCATGTTCACTATTATCCCTGCTTTCTCAAGCTTAACACTTGCATCCTTACCAGGAATCCCCTTTCCATCCATCCATGTATCCATAAGTATAAGATGTGAATCTGTACCACCTGATATAATATGCCAACCTAGTTTTTGTAATTCTTTAGCAAGAACTTTTGCATTCTTCACTACTTGTTTTGCATACTTTTTGAAAGCTCCCTTATCTGCTTCTTTTAGTGCTACCGCAACAGCAGCAATACTATTCTCGTGTGGACCTCCATAAAGCCCTGGGATAATCATTTTATCTATTTTCTTATCAAATTCTCTTGCATCTTTTTTCACAAAGATAAGTGCGTGCCTTGGGCCACGAAGACTCTTGTGAGTTGTCGTCATCACGCTATCAGCATAGGGAAATGGGGATGGATAAGCTCCCCCAGCGACGAGTCCTGCAAAGTGAGACATATCTACATGAAGCAAAGCTCCACAACTATCTGCAATTTCTCTAAACTTTTTAAAATCAACAATACGAGGATAAGCAGTAAATCCACAAACAATAATGTTTGGTTTTTCTTCTACTGCCATTTTCTTAAGAGCTTCATAATCTATAACTTCTTCTTTGCCTAATTCATATTGAATAGGTTTCCAAATCTTTCCTGTCATTGAAGCTGGGTGCCCATGAGTAAGGTGGCCACCGGATGAAAGTTTCATTCCCATAATTTTTCCTCCGACTGGTACGAGCGCAGAATAAACAGTAAAGTTTGCAGGACTTCCTGAAAGAGGTTGTACATTCACATGCCATTCAGTTGGTTTTAATTTAAAAAGTTTGAGAGCACGAACGATTGCCAAATTCTCTACTTTATCTACAACTTGATTCCCTCCATAATACCTCCTGCCTGGGTAGCCTTCTGCATACTTATTCGTAAGTTTAGAACCAAGAGCTTTCAGAACATCATCTGAAACAATATTCTCAGAGGCAATAAGATTAATGACACTTTTCTGTCTTTTCTCCTCCTCTTTTATAAGTTTTTCTATTTGTTTATCCCGCATAATATTATTTAAAACCAACTAATTTTACCACATTTTATAGATATTGATAATACTTCATAAGTGTGGTAGATTTAAATAAATTTTGAACTTAAAAATTGTATAGTTATGAGAGCTTATTTAGAAATTGTAGACAAAGTACTTAAAGAAGGTATTTTGTGTCCAAACAGAACTGGAGTTTCAGCTTACACAATAGCTGGAGCTACTTTTGAGCATGACATGGAAGATGGTTTTCCATTACTGAGAACAAAACAAATGGGATTGCGTAATATCTCTTCCGAATTAGAATTCTTCATCAGAGGAATAACTGATAAAAACTGGTTGAAAGATAGAAAGAATCATATTTGGGATGAATGGGCGAAACCTCAACTCGCTCCTTACGGGCACGATGAAGAATCCAAAAAGAAAATGATGGAAGAAAGAGACCTTGGACCTATTTATGGTTTCCAATGGAGACACTTCAATGCACCATATACAACATATGATGCAAATTACGAAGGACAAGGTGTCGATCAACTTAAAAATATAGTTGAAACATTAAAAACAAATCCGAGAGACAGAAGAATGATTGTAAATGCTTGGAACCCACAACAAATTAATGAAATGGCCTTACCTCCTTGTCATTATGGTTTTCAGACAACTGTCATTAATGGAAAATTGAATCTCCTTTGGAATCAAAGATCAGTAGACACAATGGTAGGACTTCCATACAACATTGCAAGTTATGCATTACTTCTTCATCTTCTTGCAAAAGAAGCAGAACTAAAAGAAGGCAAACTTGTAGGATTCTTAGCTGATGTTCATATATATGAAAATCACGTAGAAGGAGCAAAACTACAAATATCTCGAGACCCAGAACTTTATCCTCTTCCAAAAATTGAAACAGAAAATTATAACTCCATTTTTAACTGGAGCTATAAAGACACAAAGGTTTTAGGTTATCAAAGTTATGATCCAATTTCTTTTAAAATCGCTGTTTAATTTTCAAAACTTAAGGTATGATTCTAACAGACAAGAAAATCATGGAATTCATCAACAAGGGAGATATAATTATCCAACCATTTGATGAAAAATGTCTAGGATGCAATTCCTATGACATTCATTTAAGTCCTAATTTTGCTCAATATGTTGATAAAGTTATTGACGCAAAAAAGAATAATGAAATCAGACATTTCATTATCCCCGAAGAAGGATTTGTCTTAGAGCCTGGTCAATTATACCTTGGCTCAACTGTTGAATACACTGAAACTCACGACTGTGTACCATATCTAGAAGGTAAATCTTCAACAGGAAGACTTGGAATAAACATCCATGCTACTGCCGGAAAGGGTGATATAGGTTTCTGTGGGCATTGGACCCTAGAGATTTCAACAAATATACCCGTTAGGATATATCCTGGTATGCCCATTGGACAACTAACTTATTTTAAAATATATGGAGATGTAAAAACCCCATATTATAAAAAAGCAGATGCCAAATATAATGGGCAATGCGGAAAACCAGTTAGTTCATCCATGTACAAGAATTTTTTATAATTCTAATAAAATAAAAACGCCATTATTGGCGTTTTATTTTTTGCATTAATTCGTCTATTTGTTTGTAGAGGTCTTCTAGGCTTCCATTATTATTCAAAATAATTGAAGATTTTTTAATAAGACTTTCTATCTCAACTTCTGTAGAAAGTTGACGATCTTTAAGAAATTCTTCCCAGGTCTTAGTCTTATCGTCTTCTTTCTGTCCTCTTTTTGTTAATCTTTCATAACAAAGTTTATCGTCTGTTTCTATTCCTACTAAAATATATCCTGGCCAATCTTTGAAATATGAAGCATCATCCTCTCTGCGAATGTTTGGTAAAACAAAAATTTGTTTATCGCTATCTTCTATTTTTTTTCCTATAATTTTCGAGATAACATCTCCTCCGTATTTGTTTATAAGAGATTGAGCTAGCCATGCGAAATTCTCCCTAATTACAGGCAAGTAAGCAATTTTAAGCATATCCCTAAGTGGATCTGAAAAACTTAAAGATATACCACCATACTTCTCAACTATATAATTCGCAACGGTGTCCTTACCACTTGCTATTTGGCCTGCTAACCCTATTATTATTTTATTTTTATTCATATATAATTCTTAGAAAATTAATTAATAAATCACCACCCTTCTGGTGCCTGCTCTAATTTTACACCAATAAATTTTTCTACTCCTAGAGACAATATTTTTAAATAAACTGTTTGTCCAATTTTTTTATTTCTAATAAGATAAGAAAAATCATTATTATTATCTATTTTAACTCCTTCTACTTCTAAAATTATATCACCTTCTTTTATTCCTGATTTTTCAGCAGGAGAATTTAGAAAAACTGCCGGCTCAGTTTCATCTTTTCCTTTTTTAATTAAAATTCCATAATTAACATTTAAATTATATTTATTTTTGACTAAATCGTTTATAGGAATATATCTTATTCCTACATAGGGACGAATTATCTTACCCGTTTTTTCAACTGAAGATATAATATCTTTTACTGAATTTATAGGTAAGGCAAAACCGATATTTGATGAATCTTCAACTTTAGCGACATTTATACCAACAACTTGTCCATTTAAATCAAGAAGAGGCCCTCCAGAATTACCAGAATTAATAGCTGCATCTGTTTGAATAACTTCATCTAATCTCTCAGATAAACCATATTTATCTTCTGCGATTACAGAACGAGAAAGACCAGATATTATCCCAAAAGAAACTGTATTTTTAAACTCCCCTAATGCATTACCAATAGCAATCACGCTTTCACCAACTTCTATTTTATCAGAATCAGCCATTGTTAAGTATGGCAAATTGCTTGAATTAATTTTAATAAAAGCAACATCTAAAATACTATCCATTGCAACAACCTCTGGAAGATATTCTGTACCATCGTTCAACAAAACTTTAAAAATAACACCTTCTTTGTTTATTACATGCTTATTTGTAATAATTAAACCATTTTTATTAATTAAAAAACCAGAACCACTACCAGTCTGTTTGTATTCTGTACCATTTTGAGTTTTTATCTCTTTCTTCTGGTATAAATTGGGGACAACATCTCCATTTCCGTCTATGGTATTTTCATATTTATATGTGATGTCGTATTTGGGAACTTCTTTTAAAAGCAAGATAGAAACAACAGCAGGTTTTGCTTTTTTAACAGTAGAAACAACTATGTTTTCTCTTTTTTCTTCTTTTTCTTCTTTTGCTTCTTCTTTTTTATCTAATGAGATATTTTCTTTTTCAATTAATTCTTTTAGATCATCATCTAAAACAAAATTATCCACAACTTCTTTATTTTCTTCTTTTGGTAAATTATTTACTAAAAAATCTAATAATTTAAACCTAAAAAAATAAAGAACACCAAAAATTATTAAAATAGAAAAAATAGAAGACAAAAAACTAACCAAAAATATTTTTGGCAAAAATAATTTTACTAATTTTCTTTTAATTAAAAATAAAACTTTTTTCATAAATTATCTAACAACAAAGAATCCCAATATCATAGCAACAAAATTCAAAATTGAATGAGAAATAGATATTAAAATTAAATTAGGATATCTGTAATAAATCCAAGCAAAACCAATTCCCGCCATAAATGTAAATGGTATAACAAATATTGCATTTAAATAAATGATATGTATTAAAGCAAAAATTGCAGAATTTATCAAAATTATAAAGAATGGATTTTTGAAAGCTCTAAATAACATATTCATCAAAATTCCTCTTAGAGCAACCTCTTGAAGAACACTTATGGGTATAAAAAGTAAAAGAAATTTATAATTTGTCCACCAAGAATACATAGGATTATTATCTGAGATTAAAGAAAGCCAAAAAAGGAAACCTACTGAAGCTAATGTAAAAATAGTATAAGGAATAATATCTTTTAAATAATCTTTTATAATACCTAAATCTTTTAATGTCCATTTAGCATGCTTAACTATACCCAACAAAAGTAAAGAAACAACAAACAAAACAACAAATCTAGCATTAACTAAATCCCAATTAAAAATATTAAAATACAAAAGCAAAACAGGTATTATATATAAGTACAATATTTGAACCCAAACTAATTCTTTTTGTTTTTGAGGATTATCAATATCTTTTTCCATTATATAATTATACTACAACACCAAGTTAAAATAAAAACTATTCGTATCTCAAGGCTTCAATAGGATTTAAATTTGAAGCTCTTCGTGCAGGGTAATAACCAAAAACAATGCCAATAAAAGCTGAAACGCCAAAAGCTAATAAAACAGATCGAATAGAGACATCAGTTTCAGTTATTCCAAAATAATCAATTCCAAAAGATACACCCCATCCTAAAATTACCCCAACAACACCACCTAAAACAGTCAACATTGTAGCTTCAACTAAAAATTGATTATTAATATCTTTCTTTTTTGCACCTATTGCTTTACGAAGACCTATCTCTCTGGTTCTTTCAGTAACAGTAGTTAACATCATATTCATAATACCAATACCTCCAACCAAAAGAGAAATACCAGCAATCGCAGCAAGAAGAATTGTAAAAGTTCCAATTATATCTGATGTTGTTTCTATCATGTCAGCTTGATTCATAGTATAAAAATCTGCATTGTCTTCGTCTTTATTATGTCTTAATAAAAGAATATTAGTAACATCATTTTGAACAACAGAAGAAAGCTCAGAACTTTCTGCTGAAATATTTATAGAAGATAAATATTTATTCCCGGTTAAATATCTTTGGGCTGTTGTATAGGGTATGTACACAACATCATCGCTATTAGTCATACCGCTTCCACCCTTTTCCTCTGCTACACCAACAACAGTATATTCCGTACCATTTATTCTTATTTTTTCACCTAATACATTTATTGTATTTTCTCCAAATAAATCGTCTTTTGTAGTAGAACCAAGAACTGCAACTTTAGAAGTTTTATTTAAATTTTGTTCAGAAATAAAAACACCCTCTGACATATCTATATTCATAACTATGGAATAAGAATTTTCTGTTCCAATAATACTAGTATTTGTATTTGTCCCTTTTGCTACAATCTGCTGTTGAGAAGAAACAATACGAACTACTTCTGAAATATTATTAACCTGAGATGAAATAGCTTCTGCATCATCTAATGTAAGAGTTTTTGCTCCTCCACGAGACTCCCTAGGTCCACCAAAAGAACGAGCAGATCCAGGTGAAACTATAATCAAATTTGCTCCCATAGATTCTATCTTGTCTGTTACAGATTTTTGAGCACCTTGACCAATCGCAGTCATAGCAATAACTGAAGCAATACCGATTATTATTCCCAACATTGTAAGACTTGTCCTTGCCTTATTTGAACTTAATGCAGAAACTGTTTCTTTTAAAATATCTTTAGTTTTCATTTTGAATTATAAAATCCCAGCTATCCTCTTTTTATGAGATGTTGGATTTTCTGATAATAAACCATCCCTAATAAATAATATTCTATCAGCATGTAGAGCTACATCTTGCTCATGAGTAATAAGAATTATTGTTCTACCATATTCTTTATTTAATTTTTGAAAAGTAGCAAGAACAATATCACCTGTCTTTGTATCTAAATTCCCAGTAGGTTCATCAGCTAAAATTATAGAAGGTTCGTTGACCAAAGCCCTAGCAATCGCAACTCGCTGTATTTGCCCACCAGATAATTGATTTGAAAGATGGTAAAAATATTCCTTGTCTAAGCCTGCTGAAATCAAAGACTCTTCCGCTTTTATTCTCCTTTTTTCTTCATCAACTCCACTATAAATAAGAGGTAACTCAACATTTCTCAAAACTGTTGTTCTTGGTAATAAATTAAATGATTGAAAAACAAATCCTATTTTATCTCTTCTGATATTCGATAATTCGTTATCTGATAATGAAGATACATCTCTCCCGTCTAAAAAATATGACCCAGAAGTTGGATTATCGAGAGCTCCTAAAATATGCATCAATGTAGATTTACCAGAACCAGAAGGCCCCATAATAGCAACAAACTCCCCTTTTTTAATTTTAAAACTAACACCCTTAAGAGCCAAAAAAGGTTCTCCTCCAGAATTATATACTTTTGTTATATCTTTTACTTCAATCATAAAATTATCTCATCATTCCGCCCATAGCAGAACCTCCCATAGGAATAGTTCCTGACCTACCACCAAAAGGAGAACTACTTTTATTTGACGAATTTGACTTGATTGAATTAGAACTGTTTACTGTTTTTAAAATTATATAATCGCCATTATTTAAGCCAGAAATTACTTCAGTAATTGTGTCATTTGAAATCCCAACTTCTATATTTATTTTTTCAATTGTTTTGTCTTCTTTCAAAATCTCAACATAAGACAAATTACCTTTTGTTTTTATTGAACTAGCAGAAATATATAGAACATCTTTTTTTGAATTTGTAATAATAGATACATTTGCACTCATTCCTGATTTAACACTGTCATTATTTTCATTTAAAATTATCTTAACGCCATAAGTTACCACACCAGAAGACACAGTTCCTATAGAATCTATTTCAGAAACCTCCCCAGAAATAGAAAGATTTTCTATAGCATCAAAAGTAACAGTCACATCTTGCCCCAATTTAACAAAAGCAATATCTACTTCGTTCATATAAACAGACACAACTTTCCTATCTGTAATTATTGAACCAACTCCAGAATTTGTTTTCTCTCCAACCCTAGCTGTTATAGTAGCAATAACTCCGTCAAAAGGAGCGTAAACAAAACAATCATTATAATCATCTTGTTTTGACTCAACATTTAATTTTGCAGATTTTATATCAAATTCATCAGCGCCTTTTTTTATTTCGACTAAAGACTCTTCTGTTTCTATTATATTGTTATATATTGAAAGCAAATTATTAACATGATTATTTGAGGAAACAAGCCAAGAAGATACATCTGATTTTATTTCAATATAACTATTATTATTCTCATCATTTAAATAATTAGAAACAGAATTAACCGCAATCTCAGTATCTTTTATTGCTTTAGAAACCAAAACAGCTGAATCATGTGATTTCTTTATCAAATTTTTTATTTCTTCTTCTGGACTGTATCTATTTACTCCTTTGTAAATTTTCAAAAGATCGTCTAGACTACTTTTTGCTTTATAATAAGAATACTCGGCAGTAGAAATCTTGTCTCTTGTTGACCATGATAAACCGTTTGCATTTTTATAACCTAAATAACCATCAGACATATAAACACCACTTAAATCAATTAAAATATCTGATGTTTCTGTGATATAAGAAGAAACCTTGTTCCAGCCATTATCATAAGATTCATTTAGAGAATTTTCTGATTTTAACAAATCAAGAGAATCTATTTTTAATAATTTATCTAAAGAAAGCCTAGCATTGTCAAGAGCATTTTTTGCACTTCTAGAATCAACACTAACAAGAAGCTGACCTTTTTTCACTCTCTGACCTGCAACAACAAAAACAGAAGAAACCGTACCAGAAGTGTTTGTTCCTAGAGTAACAGTATTTGATGCTTCAACTTGACCAGTTCCAGTAACAACAGTAGAGATATCACCAACCTTAACTTCTTCGGTTAAATAAGAAATATCATTATTTTTATTATTCTTAATAAATAAAAAGAAAACTAAAGCTAAAATTAAAACAATGGCGATAATACTTGAGATTTTATTTTTTAAAATAAAATCTTTTATTTTATTAAACATAAATTTATCTAGGCATTTCCGCTGGGAATGGCATTAATCTTATTAATCTTGCTTCTATCTGTCCTTGAGCATCTGGACTACCTAAAACAACAATAAAATCATCAATCCTTAAATTATTATATTCGACTTTTTCTCTCATAAAACGGACTTCTGTATCATCATCAATTAAAATAATTTTCTCTGTCTGGTCTTTTTCGTCCATAACAATAACAGAACCTTCTTCTATTTTTATAATCTTACCTATAGCTCCATTGGGGTTTGGCATTTGATTTATCATATTATCAGCAAATGACATCATTCTATCTGGTTTTTGCATTCCAAAATTTCTAGAATAATTATCACCCCAATCACGACCAAAATTAGATTTTCTAAAACCAAAATCAACACCCGCCCTAAAGGAAACCGCAGATACCAACAAAAAAACAATAAAAATTAAAAATAATTTAAAAAAACTAGAATTAAAAATTTTTTTAATTCTTAATTTAAAATCTTCTTTTTCCATAAAAAATATATTAAGCCGTTTTAGCATTAGTTCTTAAATTTTTTGAGAAAAGAACCAAAGATAAAACCGACACAAAAATTAATAATAAAGATAATATTAAACTTACAACTGGAATAGAATTTATTAAAGATAGAGAAAATTCTCTCCAGTAAACCAAAACAATATCAAAATCATAAGAAACCAAAGATAAATAATCAGAAAAACCATATTCTAAAGATTTCTCTATTAAACTATTTATTGACGGAACTAATAAAATTAAAGAAATAAAAAATAAAGAAGAATAAATCCAAGATTTTAATCTGTAAATTTTACTTTTCCTTGATTCTATATTTCTCCAAATAGAATCAGATAGATTAAAATCTGGTGTATATTTAGACTCATTCATTATTTTTTTAATTCTATTATCCATACGCTTGTTTATACGATTATTAATAAGAATTTGGTGCAACTAAAAATCTTCTTTTAAAAATTCCTTTAATTTTAATAAACCACGGCGATAATAACTCTTAACAGTATTTAGGGGTTTATTCAAAACTTCCCCTATTTCTTTAAAAGTTAGTTCTTCTTCAAAATGAAGCATTATAATTGTCTTCTCTATTTCATTTAATTTATCTAAATATTTATTTATTATCTTTTTTTCTTCTAGTTTTGAAATTTCTTCATCTGAAAGAGGGTTTTCGTCTCTTATATTTTCACTAAAAACAAAATCTTCACTATCCAAACTAGAAAAAACAATTGATTTCTTTTTTCTTAAAAAATCGATTGTGGTATTTCTAACAATTGTAAAAAGCCAAGTTTTGAAACTAGATTTTTCAATATCAAAATTTTTTATATTTTTCCAAACTTTTATAAACACATCCTGTGTTACATCAGAAGCATTATCTTTCCCAACAAAACGATAGACAAAATTATATACAAGTGTGGTATATCTATTTATTAAAATACGGAAAGAATCATCTACCCCATTTATATATTTTAAAATTAATTCTTCGTCTTTATCATTCATGATAGAGAAGTATATAACGAAATTTGAAAAATAAATAATCAAAATTAAAAAAACTTGACTAAAATAATATAAATGTTATTATCAACATTAAATAAGTATAGTTCTAACAATTAAAAAAATAATTATGGATCTTAATGTTTTAGTAGTAATTCCAGGACACAGCTTTAAAAACCCAAAAGACATGATTGCTTTTCAAAAAGGGGTACGGGTTCAAATTAAAGAGTCTAAACCAGACTCAACAATCTATTTTCATTTGAATTTGGGGGAAAATGAACAAGAGCTAAAAAAGCTCTTACGGAAAAAGAAACCGCAGTTTGTAATTTTCTCTCTTGGTTTTAAACAAGAGAAAGTTGCAAAAATTATTGAAATGGCAAAAATCTGGGGATTACCTACATTCCTTTCCGTAGAAAATCGAGAAGGAACAAATTTCATCCGGGAATATTCGGACATAAAACATTTCAACGAAAAAGTGTCTGTGCTAGAAACAATTTAAGAAGTACAGAAAAATTTTTACCAAAAGCACCTCTATAAGAGGTGCTTTATTTTGAATCTCTATGTGTACCTATAGCTTCAGATATATTTTTATATCCATCTTTTTTCAACAAATAGACTAATTCTTTATTTATATTTTTTATTTGACTAGGACCCTCATAAATCATTCCTGTTATCATTTGCACAAGACTAGCTCCTCTTTTAATTTTTTCATAAGCATCTTTCCCATCAAAAACTCCACCACATCCAATAATTACGAACCTATCCCTAAATCTTCTATAAATAGCACTTATTAAAACATTGCTCATTTTTTCTGTTGGCTTACCACTAAAATTACCCTTCCCAGCTTTTTTGATTTCATTTTTATCAAAATCTTTATTTTCTCTATTTTTAGCTAAGTTTGAAAAAATAAAACCAGAAATAAATGAAAAAGATGAAGATGCTTCTATTAAAGATAAAGTATTTTCAATACTTTTTTCTAAATGCATCTTTATAAATACAGGTTTATCAAAAGATAATTTTGATAATTTTTCTAAAAGAACACTCAACCCTTTATATGTATCAATCCCCTCCTCTATTTTTTCTATACTAGAAAGATTCGGGCAACTTATGTTTAATTCATAATAATCAAAAAAATTAGAATCCACGGCTTTTAAAAAAGAAATATAAATATCCTCAATCATTTCATCTAAAGAACAAAAAGATTTATTTGTAGAACCAATACTTATACCCAAAGGTATTTTCTTTTTCGATAAAGAAACTTTTTCTAAAACACTATTTATACCAGAATTTTTAAATCCCTTATTTACAAGTAAAGATTTAGATTTCGGAAGTCTATCTAACATAGGTTTTGGATTTCCAGGATAAGAAAGGGCTGTGACAGTCCCAATCGTTTCAAAACCAAAACCGACACTTGGTAAAATATTTATTAGGTCTGCATCATAATCAAAACCAGCGGCTAACCCTATTGGGTTTTCAAAATCGATGCTTAATACTTTTTGATTGAGTGATTTATCTTTAAAATAAAATAATTTTTTGCAAACAAACACAGTAAATTTATTTCTGCCTAAAAAATAACCTATTTTCAAAAAAAGATGATGTATACTATCAGCACTAAATTTAAAAAGTACTGGCTTTATTATTTTTTTATACAAAAACTTAAACATTTATACTTTTATTATACTAATTTTG
The DNA here is from genome assembly GCA_964446475.1 of uncultured Candidatus Saccharibacteria bacterium. Lineage (GTDB taxonomy): Bacteria > Patescibacteriota > Minisyncoccia > Phycocordibacterales > UBA9973 > UBA8515. Next base: position 16,509 of record CAYUOT010000008.1, read on the forward strand.
AAAAACTTTTGCTCTTGACTTTTTTTATTTAATAGTGTATAATATAAATATTAAAAGTTAAATATATTATTTTATTTAAAAATAGTTTATAATGTTATTATAAATCTTTAGAGGTCGCTTTATAAACTTATATAAAATAAAAAATATGGATGATGAAAAAATGTTAGAAATTGCAGAAAAGATTAAATCCGGAACGGCAACAGAACAAGAAGAAATTGATTTTCTAAAGGAGTACACAAGACTTCTTAAAGAAATGAAAAAATTATTAGAGAGTTAGTATTATTAGTTAATTAAATTTAAAAAAATATGGAAGGAATAAATTTTGAAAAAAAAGCTCCAGCTAAACAAGAAAATGTTGAAACTGGTTCAGTAGAAAAAAGTCCAGAAATGGCAGAAGCAATAAAAGAATATGAAGAGGTTGTTGGTGATATATCTAAAATGAGCGAAAGTGAAGCAAAAGAAGCATTTAAAAAACCAGGAGTAATAGCATTTTTTAAAAAACATGCGGTATTGTTTTCAGCTGGAGGATTAGCACTTACTGGTGCTGCACTTGCATTGACGGTTTCAGCTCCAGCAGGAATAGCTGTAGGTGTGTTCTCATTAGCTACTTTTCTTGGTGGACTTCAAAAAGAAGAAGATATAAAAACAACATCAGGAGGACCATACTTTAACTCTCCAGGATAAGATGTTTATATAAATTAAAAGCCCGATAACATCGGGTTTTTAATTTGTGTAAAACTTGCAAAATATAGATTTTAATGTATAGTTGTGAAGAATCAAAAATAAAAATATGCGAAGGGAAAATAGTATTTTCAGTTATTTGCTTTTATTTCTTAAAAAAGCCCTTGGAAAGAAAAATGAAGCAAAAAAACACTCAAAAAATAAGGAATTCCAAGATGAAATCATTGGTTTCAAAAAACTAAACAGAGATGAGATAGTTAAACTGTGTTTATATTTTACGGAATGTAGATCTCCAATGGGAGCGCACATCGAGAAAGAGCACGCTCTTACTGAGTTAATTTTTTCTAAAAAAGATAAAGATGATTTAAAACGATTAACAAAACATTATGTTCCTTATTGAAACAAAAAAGGTTACAAATATTGTAACCTTTTTTTATTTGCCAAAAATTTAAAAATATGCTATAATATAAACAAATCGAACATATAAAATAAAATATTATGAAAAACATTGTGCACTTTTTGACAGATTTAATTGGTTGGTTTATTTTGATAATATTTATAATATTAATAATCATTATTACTGAAATAGTAATAATTTTTAATAAAATATTTAAAAATGACCATTTTATAAGAGCTTTCATTTCCCTCTTTGGGGGAGTACTATTCTTTTGTATTATTTTACTATTTTCAAGTAAAATAATACTGTCAATAATAATCGGCTTTGTGGTGACTATTTTTTGTTTTCTCGTTTTATGTTTTTTAGAAGGATGTAACCCTAAAAATAAAAAGGAGGTGTATCTTTAAAAAATTCTTAAAAATAGAGAGATTTGCTATTGGTTTATTGACTCATCAAACAGTCAACAAAACATATTGGTATATACTAGCACCAATAATAATAGCCGAGGTAGGATTTCCTTTAAATTTAATTATTGGATTATCTATAAGCATGACGATTGCGATAACCTTTATCACAATCTACGACAAAACAAAAAAAGACTGGCTACTGCTCGAATCTCTAAAAGAAACTCAGGAAAATTTATCTTTATCAAAAAACAAAAAGCAAAACTCTGTAACGAGAAGAATTGCTTATTGGGCAAAAAAAGATAAATATTTGCTATTTTTTATTCTTATTTGCTGGGATCCAACTTTTTCTTGTTTATATCTAAGAGAAGGAAATCATAAATGGAATGGACTTAATTTAAAAACAATCTCTATTTTGATTATTAGTTCATTTATGCCAAACTTAATATGGACCATAGTCATTTCAGGAATATTGTTTGTTATAACCTAAAACCCTGTATCTTTAAGATACAGGGTTTTTATAATGTTTTAGATGAATATATTACAATAATAACTTGCTTTTTTTTATAAATATGATATAATAAAAATATAAGAATTTAATTAATTATTAATAAATATATTTTTAAATATGAAAATAGAAAATCCTTTTAAAAAGAAAGAAAATAAAAAAGATCTTTCTAGTAGTGCAATAAAGATTGCGTTAGCTGCAACAGCTATCAGTAGTCTTACTCCAAACATCGCAGCAGCTGAAAACAAAAAAGAAATAGATAATATAAATCCTAAAGACAAAAAAGAAACAAACTATCAATCAACAGAAAAAGATGCTTCAAAAGATTTCGATGCAACTAAACTTTTTACAAAAGAAAAAATAAGTGAAATAAATGAAAACTCCCCAGAATTTAAACTAAAATTAGCTAAAGAAGCTATTGAAAAAGGTAAAGGGGTTTATACCAGTGAACTTATGCCTGGATATATACTTATAAGTAGTGGACTAAAAGACAAAGATAGTAATTCAGATTTTTCAAACCAAGAATTAATCGCTTATAAAGTAACTAATGAAGACTTTGATTTTACACGGAACTCTTATTCAATACAGATAACTACTGGATATGAAAAAATGTCACCCGAAGAAATTCTAAACAAAATAGAAAAAATAGAAAAGGAAGATGGAATAAAACAAGTGATGGATGGAGGTCAAGAAATAGGAGGTGTAAGAGTTAGAAAAAATGAAATGAAAAACATATTTATAAATCTATACAAGATATATGAGGAAGCTCTACAAATAAGTGATAAAACTCCAGAAGAAATATTAAAAATTATTTCTAAAATAAGAGGAGAAGAAGAAAAAGAGACAGCAAATATTTTATCTGATATAGCAACAAAAGAAACCTACAATAAAAAACTTACCAATGAAGAAATAAAAGAAATAAAAGAAAAAATAGCTGAATTAAATTCAATTGAAAATAATACAAATAATGAAGAAAATTTAACAAGTCTCTAAAATAATAAAAACCCTATATCTTTAGATATAGGGTTTTTATTATTTTAGAGCATCTCTACCGTCTCTTATTCTGCTGTTAGCTATTATATTTAATACTTCTTCTTCATTGTCTGTAATGACATAAAGTTTTCGGTCTTTATCATCTATAGTTTTATATTTTTCTTCAAAAACTTCTTTTAAAACTTTATCTAATGGATTCCAAAAATCACTACCGAACAAGATAATAGGGATTCTACCAATTTTCCCTGTTTGTTGAAGTGTAAGAATTTCAAAAAGCTCATTCATAGTACCAAACCCTCCTGGGCAGAATATACACGTTTCTGTTGTATAAGACATAGTCACTTGCCTAGCAAAAAAGAAATAGAAAGGTATTTCATCTGTGACATAAGGATTGGTATTTTGTTCATAAGGAAGTTTTATAGTGAGTCCAACAGATCTACCTCCCGCATCATATCCACCCTTGTTTGAAGCTTCCATAATTCCTGGACCACCTCCAGACATTATTACATATCCTAATTCTTTAGAAATTCGATAAGCTAACTTCTCTGCTATTTTATAAGCAGGATGATCTTTTGGTATTCTTGCTGATCCATAAAATGTAACGGACGGAGAAAAATCAGCAACAAGATCTAATCCTTGTCTAAATTCTTCTTGTATCATGCAGAGTCTTGTCTCTTCTTCATTATCACCAGTAAGAGTAACACAACCCTCTTTTATATCATTAACTGTTAAATGTTTTGGTCGAAAAACCGGTTCTTCGTTTATCATATTTTTATATTTTATATTAAAAATATATATTTTCCAAATTGAAATTATTTAATTTTATGGTAATATGTTTATAATATAAAAAATATTATGAGACTTATAGTATTATTGAAAATAAAAAATACATTTAATTTATTTTTTATTTGGTTCTTTAAGAAATTATCTTTATTTTGTTTTTAAAGCTGGGAGATCGTCTAATGGTAGGACCACGGTTTCTGGTACCGTTTATCTAGGTTCGAATCCTAGTCTCCCAGCTTTGAAAATAAAAAGATAATATAAAATATAAAAACTGTTATCTAGTTCTAAATCAAAACCTTTTAATAAAAAATAAACTTATTTTTTATATTGATAAATTATCATAAAAATGATAATGTGATTTAAATAGTTTTTAATCTTATAAAATATAATAAAATGACAAAGTTATTTGAAGATGCAATTTTTATTGCTTACCCACTAGGTGGAAAAGACACTCAAGCAGGACTTTTGATTGAAACATACAAAAACATGTTAGTCCCCTATCTTTATTTAGCAACAGGAGAATGTTTTCGAAAAATTGAAAAAGGAAATTACACTTCAGTTTTAATCAAAGATATGATGGATAATGGAATATTTGTTCCAGATTTTATAGCCACAGGACTTATTTCAAATAAAATGGTCCAATCTATGAGTCAAGAAAAAACCTTGATACTAAATGGATTTCCGAGAAACAAGAAACAAGGCTTAACATTTATTGAAATGATGGATTTTTACAAAAGAAACCCTAAAATTATTATCATTGAAGTTTCTACTAATGAAATAATGAAAAGACTTGAAGAACGGAAACAAATCGAAAAAAGAACTGATGATAGAGAAAATGTCGTTAAAAATAGACTTCGAATTTTTGAAGAAGAAAATGTACCTTTGGTTCAACTGTTAAGCAAATATTTCGATATTTCAACAATAAACGGAAATGGGACAATAGAAAACACACAAAAACAAATCATTGAAGCATTAAAAATTGCTTAAAATTAAAATAGACCTCAACTGAGGTCTATTTTTTAATTTTAGTTTAATTATTTATTGAGATATCTATTAATAGCAAATGAACTAGATATACCACCAAGGATAATACCAGAAACAACTATTATTATAAATAATTGAGCAAAATTTGATTTATAATAATCAAACATATTTAGACCAATAAACTCTGTCATATTATTACCTAACCATATTGAAACAGGAACAAATATAATTATAGTTAAAATAGCAGCACACAAACCAACCAAAACACCAGAAACAATAAAAGGTCCTTGAACATATTTATTCCCTGCCCCGACAAGCTTCATAACATTTATTTCTTCTCTAGACATATAAATAATAAGACGAATTGTATTGAATGTTATAATTATTGATATCACAATAAGAATCAAAGATACTATAAAACCTAATTTTTTGGCACCTGAAATTATAGAATTTAATCTATCTATAATTATTTTATTATTTTGATAATCTACTTTATCTATAATAGTCAGTGCTCCTTTTGAAAGCGCACTATCACTTTTAAAATAATTACTTATACTTTCATACTGAGAGGGTTCATAAGCTTTTATATTTAGAGATGCACCCAGAGGGTTTTCATCAAGTTCATCTAGGGCTTGTAATGTCAAATAATCATCAGAATGTTTTTCTTTAAATTCCTCTATTGCATCTTCAGCTGAGGTATAAGAAACATCTTTTATTTCAGGAATATTCACTAATGAATCTTTAATCTCTAAAATTTCATCTTCATCTGCATCCGGAACAAAATAAACAGTAACATCTACCTTTTCTTTTATATCATTGAGGGATGCATTTAATGCAGCTTGTATAAAAATTAATGATGTAACAACAAAAAGTGTTATTGTTAACATTAAAATACTAGACATTGAAGTGAAACCACTTCTTATAAAATTACGATATCCTGAACGAATTATTCTTTTTAGGTGTACATTAAACATAAAAAATTAAATAAACTAATAAAAATTAGAAAGAATTCTTACCCTCTTTGTCATCTCTAATAACCTTACCATTTTCAAGAGTAATAACTCTTTTCTTTAATTGATCAATAACAGAACGATTATGAGTAGTCAAAATGATAGTAGTGCCTAGTTCATTTATTTTCTTTAAAATATTAACTATCTCGTTTGTATTGGCTGGGTCTAGGTTGCCAGTAGGTTCATCTGCAATAATAATATCTGGCTGAGTAATAATAGCACGAGCAATAGCAAGTCTTTGTTTTTCTCCACCAGATAACTGTCCTGGAAAATGATTTGCCTTACTTTCCAATCCTACTAAATTCAAAACATGAGGGACATCTTCTTGTATTTCTCTTTCACTTTTACCTACTGCTTCCATAGCAAAAGCTATATTTTCATATGCTGTTTTGTTTGGCAAAAGTCTAAAATCTTGGAAAACCGTTCCGACTTTTCTTCTAAAATTTGTTAAATCTTTTTTTGATAATTTGTGAATATTAAGGGACTGATAACAAACTTCCCCTTCTGTTGGGCACTCTTCAGCCAAAATAAGCTTTGTTAGTGTAGTTTTTCCAGCACCTGAATGCCCCACAATAGCAACAAATTCTCCTTGTGAAATAGAAAAAGAAACATTTTCAAGAGAGACATCTGTTCCATCATATTTTTTTGTAACACTGTTAAAATAAATCATAGTCTAAGATATATTATAAACTTAAAATCAAAAATTTCCAAATGTAAAAAAATTACAAAGAAATGTATATTACACTCACTCAACGTGATAATATTAGAATTCCCATCCTTGTTAGGAACAGTTATGCTATATATTTTTACTTAGTAAATACCTAAAACTTAATTTGTTTAGAAAACTTATACCCCTTGCAATGAGACAATATGCCCAAATAAGATTGCCTTGTATTTTCTGAAATTTCAAACTTCATTTTATTTAAAATTCTCTTTTTTGTACTAGTTCTTAAAACTTTATAATGCGGTAAAACTACATAACCGAGAAAATCAATACCTTGTGACAATTTCTTTATTTCTACTTTTCTAGGATGGAGATTTAAACTTAATTCATTTTTCAAAAAATTAGCAATACGAACTCAATATTATTAAAGAAAAAACTTATATCTATATATCTCAAAATCTACAGAGTATTTCAATGATGGCAACAGGTTGGTATAAATCAATACAAACACAAAATCCTCGAGAGTGATCTCGAGGATTTTTATGAGAAACTTCTGAGCGAACACCATACTTACTGTCAGAATTGTTGATGTTGTTCCAATTCACGTTGAACTTGCCATTGTTATTCAAGTACGCGTTCGGAACATTACCATTGGCATTACGCGAATCACTCTTCTGTATAAAATCTTCAATATCACCATATACCGTTTGCACAATATACTGCGCCCTCCAGCTCACACTGGCTCTGTTTGGAATTTTAATTCCCTAATTATATACAGGCAGTTTCTAAATATTGGTAAAATGTCATCTTTTTGGAAGATCATCTTAATAACCAGATTTTATTATATAAAACAAAAACCCTTTTGCAAAATTAATGCAAAAGGGTTCAAGATAAAAGTTAAGAAGGATTAGAAACTACTGAGCGAATACCGCCCTCGCCGTCAGAAAAGTCGATATTGTTCCAATTCACGTAGAACTTACCATCGTTATCCAAGTACGCGAACGGAACGTAACCATTGACACCACGCGAACCACTACAATAAGTAAGCCCCTTAACATCTAAATGCTTACCTGTTTCTGTGAAATACTTTATCTCAAAAATAATTCTTTCGAGTAAAGTAACACCAATTTTCATATGAGGGTCAGCTTGATTGGTTGACTTACCAAGAAATTCTTGGTCTGGTTCAACTTCATCACGAACCCAAATAGCATAATTATTTTCTGTGTTACGAATATTCTTAGTAACAGCAGAATCTAAATCATCTGTGTATCTCCAGCTTTTGAAAAGCCCTGAGGCTATCTTGAATGCAAGATTCATGGTCATTCCCTTTGGAATGAAAATTAATCTCCACTTTCCATTGGTCGGCATTGCAGGAATAATTACAGTAGAAAAATCAACTGTCCAGTTAAATTTTTCTCTATAAAATTTCTGCCACTCTTCGCGAATTTCTTGAAATTCATCCGTTATTGAAAAAACCTCGCGAAGTTTTTTCTTGAGTTCATTTTTGTGCCCCAGATGATAATCTATCTGGTCGTCACTAAAAATTGTTGCAAGGAATTCTACTATAAATCCTGCAAGTAAACCAAGCTTTTCAAAACGTTTGAATACTGGTTTTTTCGAAGTCTGTCCCATCTTTGTCATGGTTTGTTTCTCCTTTTAATTTAAAATTTAAAGATCAATTTGAGCCATTTTCTTCTATTGTTAAACAAAACAGGCTGGTTTCTTACCTTCTTATATTATATCACAAAATACCCCTAAAAGTCAATACCTGCTCAAAAATCTATATTCTAAAACCTAGATAGCGGTTCAACCCCTATCTAAACCCTATTTAAGCCTACCGACCCAAACCTCTATAGGTTTGGGTTGATATTTTTATAAATCTTTTTCAGCTTCAATAAATTCATCCAAAAATCCGTCTTCTAAAACTTTATCTATATCATGTATTTCTATTCCTGTTCTGTGATCTTTTATTTGTTTATATGGATGAAAGACATAAGAGCGAATCTGGTTCCCCCACTCTATCTCTGTATTTTTAGAAATAGAAAGACCTACCTCTTCTTTTTTTCTGTCTTCTTCTTGTTTTTTAAAAAGTTTACCCTTAAGCATTTCTAGAGCCTTATCTTTATTTTGCTCTTGAGAACGCTCTGTTGTCACGTGAACAGAAATATTTGTAGGAATATGAACAATACGAACAGCCGTTTCTCTTTTGTTTACATTTTGCCCACCTGGTCCACCTGATTTTGAAAACTCTATTTTTATATCATCTGGAGAAAGTTTAACAACATCATCGCCTTTTTCTAACTTTGGAACTATTTCAACCAAACAAAAAGATGTATGTCTTTTTGCATTAGCATTAAATGGTGAAATACGAACCAGCCGATGAACCCCTGACTCATTTTTTAAGTTTCCATATACACCCTTACCAATAATTTCTAATGTTATATTTCTATACCCTCCAAAATCATTTTTATTTTCGTGCATAAAATTATAATTCCAGCCCATTTTTTCAAAATATTTTAAATACATTTTTAGAAGGATTAAAGAAAAGTCTTCAGCATCATCTCCGCCCGCACCGGCTAAAATAGAAAAAATAGCACCTCCTTTGTCGTACTTATTTATCCCTTCAATTTTATCTTTTAATTCTCCTATTTTTTTAATTGTTTCTTGAGCAACAGTCTTATCGTCCCAAAAATTAGGACTAATCATAAATTCTTCTAGATTTGCCAATTCTATTTTTAAATCTTCTTTATCATTTTCCATAATATAAATATATCAAAATATCATACTTTTAGAAAACCAAAAAACAGAGTAAGGTCTTGCCTTACTCTGTTTCTTTGAGCCACCAATCGGACTTGAACCGATATCTACGGTTTACGATACCATTGTTCTACCGTTGAACTATGGTGGCTTTTTGGAGCCTTCAATGAGAATCTCTCCTTACAGGAGCAGTACAGCTTTTCGGTATATTCGGAATAATAATTTCTCATATACATCGAAAAGTTTTCCGATTCTCACGCCAAAAATAAAGCAGTTTATTTTCGGAGCCTTCAATGAGAATCTCTCCTTACAGGAGCAGTACAGCTTTTCGGTATATTCGGAATAATAATTTCTCATATACATCGAAAAGTTTTCCGATTCTCACGCCAAAAATAAAGCAGTTTATTTTCGGAGCCTTCAGTGAGAATCGGACTCACGCTCTCTCCCTTACCAAGGGAGTGCTTTGCCACTAAGCTATGAAGGCTAAAATAATAAAAACAACTATTTTATAATACTATAAAAAGAAAAATTTGCAAAAATTAGAATTTTGAGGTATGATAATAAGACTGTTTTAGACAGCATCTCCAAGATTCTATTAACATGAATAACCAAGGTTATGAGTCAATGGAGAAATAAGTTGTTTATAATAAAAAATATATAGCGGGGTAGAGAAATGGTATCTCATAAGGCTCATAACCTTAAGACGGTCGTTCGATTCGACCCCCCGCAACAATGAAAAAAGAGTAATCCAAAGTTACTCTTTTTTCATTTATTTTTAATTAAACAAAGGTATTATCCCTTCGACTGCAAAAAAGAAGCCGTTTAGGCTTCTTTTTTAAATGCGCAGTCAATTTTTAAAAGGGAACTTGGTCACAAGTATTTTTCTGCTGAAAAATCTTGCGACCCCGACTCGGCCTCATCGGCCTCCGTCTTTCAAGTCCCTTCGACTGCAAAAAAGAAGCCGTTTAGGCTTCTTTTTTAAATGCGCAGTCA